>JBFWKK010000033.1:0-30433 GCA_050252715.1 Sphaerochaeta sp.
AAACAACATCTCTCTCTGTCTTTATCCTACCCTTAGTTCACCCCTCCAGTCAATGAATACTGGTAGAACGCATGACATAATTTTCTCTTTGTACATTTGCTACTAGAAAACAATTATCTCCCTTAAAGGGAGTGGCAAACCATCTATAGATGTAATAAATCTATATTGATAATGCAATTATTAATCATTTCAAACACATCTTGCCTGAAATACCCTGCTCATTCCAGCGTGTACTGCAATCGTACTAGATATTTTGCTAGCTCAAGCAAGGATGTTGCAGGGGACACACCAGCATACGTTCCATCAGAGAGAAGCAAGTCCAAAAAGGGGCGCCTACTAGGCGCCCCAAATGGTATGTTTTATTTCTAGATATCGGTCATTAGGACCGAGATGTCATCGGTTACAACCACCTCTTCTTCCTCTGAGGCAGTAACAGCATAGGTCGGAGGCTCATAGTTCTCAAGCCAAAGCGACTGTTCAGCCTCTGGGTTGGCCACCAATGTCGGGATGGAAAGCAGAACCATCTCCTGCATCAAGGGAATCTGGAACGATCGCTCAATGGTATACTCCTCCCAGTTGGAATCCGTATAGATGATGGTCACCGAATGCTTCTGTCCTGTTACCTCGTCCTTGTCACGATCACGGGCTGCAAGTTCCATGGAATCCAGATCATTGATCTGCACCTCCACCACCTGTAATGCCCTGATCTCCTGTCCCCCTACGGTCACTGTCTTATTGTCCAACAAGACAGTATGCTGCTTTCCAATAAAGAACAGGAATACAGCAATGATGAGGATGATGAGTATCGCCAAGGCACGGAACCAGAAGGTTCTTGTAAGGTTCAGTTTCATTGTACAACCTCCTGTTCAGCAGCAAGGAGTAGTCCTGCATAGTGCTGGTCACGCTTCTTGCGTACTTCATACAGTACCAGAGAGATGGTGATAACACCGTAGGAAACGAATACACGGAAATACTCACCAAGCTGTGCCTGACCGATCAAGTTCTTTCCAGCCATTGGACTGACAACAAACATCAAGTGGAAAAGGATTACCCCCAAAAACACGTTACGGATATTTGCCTTGCTTACCGACGCACCACCGACCAAGAGCGCAGCAACACTGAACATTCCAATCTGCATATGGCTGTTGTAGGTGTTCAATGTTCCAATATTCTGGAGGTAGAGGATCATGCCATAGCCTGCGAATACAGTGGAAATGACGATTGACACAATACGCGTATGTTCAACCTTGATACCTGCAGCACGGGCTACCTCCATATCCTGTCCCACTGCACGCATATCCTGCCCAAGCTTGGTTTTCTTGAACCAAAGAATGAAGAAGCAGAGTATGGCGATGACCAACAAGGTGGCAAGAGGTATGGGTATCCCAAAGAGTCGGATCAACAACAAATCATCCAATGACCTTCTGATGCCGATCAGATTGACGGTATTCCTGATACCATATCCACGAGGAAGCAACAATGCGTTGCTTCTGACCGGGATAACAGCACCCATTCCATAGAGAACGATCAACTGGTAGATACCATTCATGAAGAAGCCGATGATATAGCTGGTCACCATCTCACGTCCTCGTGCCATGTTCAGTATCTTTCCACACCACCATCCCAAAATAACTGAGATTGGGGTTGAAATGATCATTGCAAGCATTATTCCGGGGATTCCAACGATACCCCAGTCACTGATCAGGATTAAGCCGATCTGGCCTGCCATGGCGCCAAGGGTCATACCAAAATTCAATCCCATACCAGCAAGAATGGGAACCAAGAGGCTGACAATCAAGAAAGAGTTTCTTGAAATACGGATCACAATCTCACTGACAAGGTAATTTGCTGAATATCCACTGAGCGGTATACCGAATGCACAGATTACCAAGAACAGGATAGGAACGGTATTATTCCCCATGATGCGGAGGAGTTTTTGTGTTTTTGTCATCTGGAGTGTCATCGTGTCACCTCCGATTTTCTCGTCAAGGCGTACAGAATCATTCCGTTGGAAACGACAATCCTGATTACCTCACTCATATCTGTATGAATCATGGAATTCATGACAGAAGGTGTCATGGTTACGATACCTTGGAAAAGGAATGTACCAATAATTACATTCAAGATGGAAGCCTTGTTGACCGAAGCACCTCCAATCAAGATTGCCGATACAGCCGGCAAAGCCATATAGAATGGTCCCATATAGAGCTGGATGAATCCAAAGCTCTGCTGGTAGACCAGGATACCGACTGCACCAAGCCAAGTGGACATGACAACACTCAAGGTCCTGACCCGATCTACATTGATTCCACTTGCACGAGCAAACACAGAGTTGGACCCAACCGCTGTCATAGCAGTACCTGTCTTGGTATGTAGGAATGCCCAGATGATGAACGCCAAGAGCGCAAAGAAGAGCAACATGCCTGTTGGGATCGTCAAATGATCTGTAAGCTTGATGGAGAGGAAATCATTGAGTACATGCAGGTAGTATCCCTCTGTGGAGATGGTTGTACGAAGGCCACTGCCACTATACCCCCAGACCATCGTTGGGTTATTGAACGGGAGCAGCAACCACATAATACACATGAATGCAACACTGGAAAATCCAACATAGGTTGCAATCATCATCTCTCCACCTTTTACCCGATTGAGCAACTGTCCGTACCCCCAGCCAAGCACCACGGCAAAAGGTGTCGCGAACAGAATGGCAAGAAAGAACGAAGTAGGGCCTGGAATATTTACCTGCAGGGAGATGGTTGCGCCCAACAGCCCTGCGATAATTCCCAAGGGAAGGCCGAAGTTCAATCCACAGCCACTGTGAATCATCGGGACCATCGCCAAAACCATTACAGCGTTCATACCGAAGCGGTTGAACGTGTCAGAGAGACTGGTTCCAATATTTACCCCTACAAATGGAGCAGTGATAAACAGTGACAAAAGAAACAAGAAAATGATAATTCGAGGCAACCCAAATGATTTGACAAGCCCTCTAACCGAAGAAGTCAGCTTCTGCAGGTTCATACGCTCCCCCCTTCCTGTATCTGGCTCTGTTGTCCAATCATCAGGAGACCAAATTCCGCACTATCAGTGGTAGCGGGCAAGATACCGAAGACCTTTCCATCACTGACAATGGCTATACGGTCACAGATGGCCCTCAACTCTTCTAATTCACTGGATATCATAACAATTGTCGTACCACTTTCCTCATTGTATTTCCTCAGGGCCTTGAGCACCAATGACTTTGCCCCGATGTCAATTCCCCGCGTTGGTTCCGACACAAAGAGCAATTTGGGTACAACGGCAAAGGCCTTAGCAAGACAGACCTTCTGCTGATTACCTCCAGAAAGTTCTTTCGCTCTCTGCTTGGTATTGGTGCAACGTATTTCCAGTTGCTCCACATACGATTCCGTCTCTTGTTCAATTGCAGACTGGTCACGCCACTTGAGCAATCCACCAAGATACTGCTTCAAATACTTTTCCTGAATCTGCATTGCTGTAAATGAGATGTTCCACTCCAGACTCTCGTCAAGCAACAATCCGACTCCACGGCGATCCTCACTTACAAATGCCATACCGGCATCCAGAAAGTGTCGAGGATTGTTCAGTGCAATCTCTTTCCCTTCAAATATGACTTTACCTCCAGCAGGGAACAACCCCATGGCTCCATTGGGAATACCGAGCTTGCCTTGACCTGCCATACCGCCGATCCCAAGAATTTCACCCTTATGGACATCCAGCGAGACATCCCGCACAATTTCTCCGGGCATATCCACCCAAAGGTTTTGCAGAGAAAGCAACACAGAGGTCTTCTTATAGTCAAAGAAGCGAGCATCTCGTTTCGTGTTTCCTACCTCTCGGCCCACCATCCAACGTGCAATATCTGCAATCACTACTCCCTTTGAAGGAACTGTCTTGATTATCTGACCATCACGCATGACCATGATGGTGTCACATACATCAATGATCTCCTGGAGTCGATGGCTTATGAAGATGATGGCAATACCACTTTCGCTTAACAGACGCATTGCCTTCAGCAAGCTCTCGGCCTCCTGTTCTGAAAGTACCGCAGTTGGTTCATCAAGTACCAACAACTTGATACCTTCAACAACTTCTGTTGCTTCCTTACTCAACTCACGGGCAATCTCAGTGAACTGTTTATGGCCAACAGGCATCTGGGAGACCATCATGTCTTTGTCCAAAGGAACGTTAAGCCTACCAATGGCACGCTCAGCAATCTGGTTCATCTGCTCGCGATCAAGGATATTCAGCCTCTCTCCAAACAACTCTGAAAAAACCGTATATTTCAGCGGCTCTCGATTCAATAGAATATTTTCCGTGGCTGTAAAATCAGGTAAGAGGGAAAATTCCTGGTGTACCATTCCAATCCCTTTTGCCAGAGCATCGATCGGGGAAGTAAACTGAACCGTTTCCCCATTGATGATGACATCTCCACCATAGCCACCAGTTTGATGAATCTCATCCATTCCGAAGAGAATTTTCATCAACGTGGACTTCCCAGCTCCATTTTCCCCTACCAACCCCAAAATCTCTCCCTTCTTAAGGGAGAAATTGATGTCAGTGAGTACCTTGTTTCCGAAAAAATCCTTGCTGATGTGTTTCATCTCCAGCAAAGGTGTTTCGTTCTCATGCATCTCTTTTGTATCCTTCCAAACTTGGTTATGACTCTTGTCTGAGCGAACAACAGTCATAGCCACGTTGTCTATGAGTCTAAAGCAATCGCTACAAAGGGGGGAGAGCTTCACTCTCCCCCCGCAATGAGTATTCCAATACCTTATTTGATTGCAAAGTACTTCTCGGGAACGACCAATTCAGCGTTACCCATGTAGCCCTTACCCATCATGTAGGTATCCTGATAGATGAGGACGTGGTTTCTTGCACGTACGCCAGTATTGACGTCAGTGTAGAAGGAACCATTCCACTTAGCACCAGGAGTATACTTTCCATAAGCCTTCATCAGGTCGGTAAGCTTGAGCAATTCGCTCTCACCCTTGAGAACGTTGATTGCATGCTGTCCAAGACCGGCAGTGGTGGTATAGCCATAGGAGTATGCCCAGGTACCAAAGCGTCCGGAACCGCCCTTCTCAACAACAGAGGCTTCAACCTTTTCGAGGATTGCCTTGAAATCGCCAGCTTCAGCAGAGAGGTCGATGCCAAGAGCTCCAGGATATCCCATGAGCGGGCTGGGAAGGTCAGCTTCGATGAAGTATCCACCGTAGGTCATCAGCTGCTTGAGCAACGGCTCGGTATGAGCATCGTTGGTGCAGAAGAAGGCTGCATTCTGGCCATAGGACTCGATCCAAGCAGGAACTTTCTCGAGGATGTACTGCTGTGCGCCAGCAACACCAACGTCAGATGTCGGATCGGGAGCGGTCTCCATGACAAACTCCATTCCGAGCTCTTCACAGGTGGCGCGCATGATCGCAACACGGCGACTCATGGTCTCATAGCTGAGGTGGCGGGGGAAGGAGATGTGCACAAATGTGTCACAACCAAGTTCATGAGCAGTGCGGATGATGAGATAGCCACGAGCAACGAAGTCGTTGTTTACTGCCAGATCTGCTGCGCTCTGGATTACCCCTGGGTCCTCATGTGCTTCACCAGCGATGGTGAAGATGTCAGGTCTTCTCTCCTTAATGCGGCGGAACGCTTCAGTGGTGCCAGGAATAGCCTGATTGACGATGATCGCCTTCATTTTTGGATCATCAGCAAGGCCACTGATAACGCTGATGGTGGTCTCTGCCTCATCCATGAAGTTGTCAGGATATGTTACGTGCTGGACCATTCCTCCGTCATTAACTGAACCATACTCCTCCATAAGACGTTCTGCACCGCGCAGATCATCTTCAGACTGGGAAACGGTACCAGTTACGATTCCAATGTGGAAGTCATCGGCAGCAGTAGCTGCTGGAGCTTCCTGTGCACCCTGAGCAAACAGGAACCCTGAAGCCAACAGGACACAGAGAACGAGCGCAAAAGTCTTTTTCATTTCTTCTTCTCTCCTTAATCGGAAAATTTCCTAACCCTTATAATACGGAGAAGATGGGCTCAGCGCAAGAAAAGATTGTTTATTTATACAAATTTATGTAAATTTACTGCATAGATATGAAAAAAGATGCCTTTTTAAGAGACATCCTTTATCATATTGTCAGAAATGTCAAATATTACTGAGAAGCTTGCTGCCTTCTCACCTCATAGAGCAAAATCCCAGTAGCGACAGAAACATTCAAGGAATCAATATGTCCGGACATGGGAATCGTCACCATATGGTCACAAAGTCGTTGGGTCAGCTGCCCGATCCCCTTTCCTTCGCTCCCCATAATCAATACGGTTCTTTTGGGAAAGGTTGTCTTGTAGACAGCCTGCCCATCCATGGCTGCGCCATATACCCAGAATCCTTGACCCTTCAAAAACTCGATTTCACGATTGATGTTGGTGACCTTCGCCATAGGAACATAGTGTGCTGCACCTGAGGATACCTTGACAACGGTGCTGTTGGCTTGTGCACTCCTCCTATCGGGAATGACTACCAGTGAAACTGCAAACTGGTCGGCAGAACGCAATATTGCACCAAGATTATGTGGATCTGTAATCTCATCCAACACAAGAACCAGCGCTGAATCATCATCCCCAAGGCGCTTACAGAAATCCTTTATTGAAATATTCTGCAGTTTCCCTCCTGGTTCCCTTTGAGAGCTGACAAGATCCAGGACAGCACCTCGGTGGTCTGCTTGGGTTACCATCCGGTCCATCTCGACCTTTGCAATCTTCTTAACCACTACCTTGGCACTGAGTCGGGCTTGCCGCTCCAGGTCCTGGGTGTGCCCACCCATCCCTCGGGCAATATAGAGCACGGAACCTGATGCTGCACGTTTCAGACCTTCTTCAATAGCATGAAAGCCAATAATTTTCTCACCCATGAAATGCTCCTCTGCATTACGCTAGAAAGGGCTACCAATGTATGGCAGCCCATTTGATCACGCTTCGAAAGGAACTGGATTGGGGGATTCATCCTCACCCAATGCAGCACTTAGTTCCTGCATCAGCTTCTTCGCCTTCATTCCCAACCGTTTGGGAATCTGGACCTGTAGCTTGATGTACATATCACCACGATCATTGGAATTTAATAGAGTAACTCCCCGACCTTTCACCCGAAGCATCTTGCCACTCTGAATACCAGAGGGAATGTTCACCTTGATGGAAGTTCCATCAATGGTAGGGACCTTAATCTCTCCACCCAAGGATGCCTGGGTAATGGAAATAGGAATCTGGCAGAACAAGTCATACTCTTGACGGACGAAATACTTATGGGGTTTTACATTGATGTATACATACAAATCCCCGGAAGGACCTCCATTGGGACCTGCATCGCCCATACCTCTGAGGACTACCCTGCTTCCAGTATCCACTCCGGCTGGAATGGAAACCTTTACTTTCTGCTGTTTCCGTTTCACCCCTGTACCATGACAGGAGCTGCAAGGATTCTCAATGACATGGCCACTACCGCCACAGGTAGGACAGGTGGTTGCTATTGCAAAGAAACCACTGTTACGTCTCACCTGACCAGTTCCATTACAGGTCGGACAGACCTTGGTCCCTGATCCACCTTCACTTCCACTGCCGTGACAGACATCACAGGCAACTTGGTGTGAGTAGGCAACCTCAATCTTTGTACCAAAGACTGCGTCCTTGAAATCGATATCCACATCATATCGCAGGGAGGAACCTGCCTCTGGGCCTCGTTGGCCACCACGACCTTGGGATCTTCCTCCACCCCCTCCAAAGAAGGAGCTGAAGATATCTTCAAAGCCGCCACCACCGAAACCACCACCAAAGATGTCACTAAAGTCACGGTATACATTCGAGTAGTCATGGCCACCACCATTGGCGCCATCAACCCCTGCAAACCCGTACTGATCGTACATCTTACGTTTCTTTTCATCACCGAGAACATCATAAGCTTCTGTCGCTTCCTTGAAGCGATCCTCAGCTGCCTTGTCCCCTGGATTACGGTCAGGGTGGTTGGCAATTGCCAACTTGCGATATGCCTTCTTAATTTCGTCTAGTGCAGCAGTCTTTCCAACTCCTAACACTTCATAATAATCACGTTTCGCCACGATGCGACTTCCTTAGAACAGATTGGCCCGAGAAACATCATGTCGGCCGAAGCCGACATGATGGTAAGCCGTTCAGATATAGTACCTTGTTATCGACTCCTTAGTCTACGACCTCAAAGTCGGCATCTTCTACACCATCCTTGGGCTTCTTGGTCTCCCCACTGGTTTCCTGGGAGGCAGTGTCCTGTGATTCTCCTGCAGCACCTTCGGCGCCACTGGCAGCACTCTGCTTATATACCTCTTCAGCCAGCTTGTAGGAAGCCTGCTGCAAAGCCTCAACCTTAGCCTTGATTTCCTCTGCAGTTGCACCTTGGTTGTCCATGACACCCTTGAGGTCAGCAACAGCACTTTCGATGGTTGCCTTATCCTCACTGCTGATCTTGTCTCCGTAGTCCTTGAGAGACTTCTCGGTGGAGTAGATCAAGCTGTCAGCTTCATTACGGGCATCGATGCGGGCACGTTCCTTCTTATCTTCCTCGGCATGTGCTTCAGCTTCACGGACCATCTTATCGATCTCGTCTTCACTAAGACCGCTGGAGGACTCAATGCGGATCTTCTGTTCCTTTCCAGTACCCAGGTCCTTTGCAGAGACATGCACAATGCCATTCGCATCAATGTCAAAGGTTACCTCAATCTGTGGTACCCCACGAGGTGCGGCAGGAATACCAACCAAGTCAAACTTGCCGAGGGTTCTATTTTGGCTTGCCATCTCACGTTCACCCTGCAAGACATGGATACTTACAGCGGTCTGCCCATCAGCAGCAGTACTGAAGATCTGGCTCTTACGGGTAGGGATGGTCGTGTTACGCTCGATCAGGCGGGTACAAACACCACCGAGGGTCTCGATACCAAGAGAGAGCGGGGTAACATCCAACAGCAGTACATCCTTGACAGAACCACCAAGGATTCCACCCTGAATTGCTGCGCCCATTGCAACGACCTCATCGGGGTTTACACCCTTATGCGGGTCTTTCTTGAACAATTCACGAACCATTGTCTGCACAGCAGGAATTCTTGTGGAACCACCGACAAGGATAACCTCATCAATGTCTGCTGCACTCAAGCCTGCATCGCGAAGTGCATTCTGCACAGGCAACTTGGAGCGCTCAATCAGATCTGCAACCAGCTGTTCAAACTTTGCGCGGCTCAAGCTCATCTGCAGGTGCTTGGGGCCACTGCTGTCTGCTGTTATGAACGGAAGGTTGATATCGGTGCTGGTTGAGTTGGAGAGCTCAATCTTTGCCTTCTCTGCTGCTTCTCTCAATCTCTGCAATGCCATCTTATCGGCAGCAAGATCAATTCCATTTGACTTCTTGAATTCGCTTACCATCCAATCAATGATGCGCTGGTCGAAGTCATCACCACCCAAGTGGGTATCCCCATTGGTGGACTTAACCTCGAAGACACCATCACCTAGTTCAAGGATGGAAATATCGAACGTACCACCACCCAAGTCATATACAGCAATCTTCTCTTCGCGGTTTGCATCCTTGCCCAGACCATATGCCAGTGCTGCAGCGGTAGGCTCGTTTACGATGCGCTTCACATCAAGACCAGCAATCTTACCGGCATCCTTGGTTGCCTGCCTCTGGGCGTCATTGAAGTATGCCGGAACAGTGATAACGGCCTCAGTGATCGATTCACCAAGGTAGTCCTCGGCTGTCTTCTTCATTTTCTGCAAAACAGCTGCAGAAATTTCCTGAGGAGAGTAAGACTCTCCACGAATTTCAACTTTTATTTCATCGCTACTACCGGCTGTTACCTTGTAGGAGACCTTCTGTAGTTCAGAGGGAACCTCACGGTATTTTCTTCCCATGAAGCGCTTGATGGAATACACGGTATTCTCAGCATTGGTAACAATCTGGTTCTTTGCAGGCTGACCTACCAGGCGGTCGCCCTTGGCGGTAAATCCAACAACACTAGGGGTAGTCCGCTGACCTTCGCTGTTCGCGATGACCACGGGATCATTTCCTTCCATTACTGCAACGCAGCTATTGGTAGTCCCCAAGTCAATTCCAATAATTCTTCCCATGTTATATTTCTCCTCTCCAAATTAACTATCAAATATATGGTTTCGGGTTACTTTACCCGTGCACAAAAGGTACTCATACCATGGCCAATCGTCAAACGTTTGGCTTACCAACTTTTACCTTTGCAGGTCTGAGTACCCTGCCATGTAGTTTATACCCTACAATATACTCCTCAAGAACCACTTCATGTTCCAGAGAGTCATCTATGGCCACCTGATAGGCTTCATGCTCCTGGGGATCGAACTCTTTTCCTACAGACTCAATTTTCTGCAGTCCCCAGTTCTTCTCCAATGTGGAATAGAGTTGGTTGTTCACCATTACCACCCCATCATGGACTTTCTCATAATCCTTGGTGGACTCTGCTGCGTGCAATGCCCTACCCAGATCATCCAACGGCTGGAGAAGGTCCTTGATTAAATTCTCGTTTGCGAACTTAACAGTATCTTCCTTATCTCTAATCAGCCGTTTTCTATAATTCTCAAGATCTGCACGGTCACGAAGCATCTGTTCCTTCAAAGCAACCACTTCGTCCTTTGCAGCAGCAAGCTGTTCCTTCAATTGCACGATTTCCAACTCCTTCTGTTCTTCTGCAGACATTTCCTGAATGTCTTGTTCCTCAGTAGGCTGCTTCTCACTCTCCTGTGCTTGAAGCTCCTCTTTCAGATCCGGGGCTGTTTCTGCCTGTGCTTTTTGGGACTTGCTTTCTTTTTGTTTCTTTTCCATTCCATTCCTCAATTTCCCATATGCCTGACACTAGAGTCGGCACATGTCTATTCACAAGCCCAACCTGCAATTACTTGCAATCCATCGGGCCATAGGTCGTAATAGTGTATAGCGTAAAGAGTAGCCCACCCCTGGGCTTGCCGATAACATACTCACACCGAGGTGCGAGCGTCAAGTATTTTTATCATCTTCTTCATCCAAAGAGATTTCTTCTTCCTCCCCCTCAGGTACATACTCTACCCAAGGTGCATGGTCGTCTTCCTCTTTGGTCTTAGCTTTCTCTACATCAGGTTCTTCTTCAAGCTCAGTATCTTCCTCAAGCTCAGGTTCTTCCTCAAGCTCAGGTTCTTCCTCAGCCTCAGGTTCTTCTTCAGGCTCAGTATCTTCCTTAGGCTCAGTATCTTCTTCAGGCTCAGTATCTTCTTCAGGCTCAGTATCTTCTTCAGGCTCAGGTTCTTCTTCAGCCTCAGGTTCTTCCTCAGCCTCAGGTTCTTCTTCAGCCTCAGGTTCTTCTTCAGCCTCAGGTTCTTCTTTAGCCTCAGGTTCTTCTTCAGGCTCAAGTTCTTCCTCGAGCTCAGTATCTTCCTCAAGCTCAGATTCTTCCTTAGGCTCAGTATCTTCCTTAGGCTCAGTATCTTCCTTAGGCTCAGTATCTTCCTCGAGCTCAGTATCTTCCTCGAGCTCAGTATCTTCCTCGAGCTCAGTATCTTCCTCGAGCTCAGTATCTTCCTCGAGCTCAGTATCTTCCTCGAGCTCAGTATCTTCCTCGAGCTCAGATTCTTCCTTAGGCTCGGTATCTTCCTCAGGCTCAGGTTCTTCCTCAAGCTCTGTATCTTCCTCAGGCTCGGTATCTCCCTCTGGCAATGGGGTCGCTAAAGCTTCTTCTGAGATTGGTATCTGCTCTCGTCTTGCTTCCAATGCGTCAAGCGCTTCTTGCTTCTCCTGCATGGATTGCTCAAGACTGTTCAAGGCCTCCTGCCTCTTTGCAAGTTGGAGGGACAGTGCTGCGAAGGATGAGGCCAAAAGCTCCTTTGCATTGGTTTGTTTGGCATGTTCTTCATCCAGCGTTGCATGCTCCCTCTTTAGTACTGCAAGCTCTCTTTGCAGTCCGCTGGCTTCCTCTTTCAAGTGCAGGATGACCTGTTGCAGCTCTTCCTGCTTTCGACCACTCTTCCTCAAGTTCTCAGTTTCACGGTCGTGCTGGTCACAGAGCATTTGGATCTCCTTGGCAAATGCATGGAGATTATCGTATTCCTGTTGTTGTAGGGTTTGACTGAGATGTTGTGCTTGGACCATTCTCTGCCGAAGTTCTTCCAGGTAGGAAGATATCGTGAGAATCATAGTTTGGAAAGCTTGGTCTGTTTTTGTAATCGTTTGTGTGAAAACAACATCCATATCCTTATCACACTGAGTGGCAAACTCTGCAAGCATTTCGGTAATGGTTTCTTTGATCTCATCAATCAAAGAGAAAAGCGTCTCTTTCTCTCTGGTAAAGTAGGATTTGCTCTCTTCCTTCAACTCCTCGAACTGCTGCTTCTGTTCCTTCACATCCTGGAACGATTGTTCCCGGATCATTTCCAAATCATGCTGGCTTTCCGCCACAATATGCTCAGCATCATCTCCCAGTTGGCGAATTTTTGCCAACTGATTCGTGAGAATGGAGAGGGAATCAGCCTCATTACTCTTGAGTGTCTCAGCATGGGAAGCAACACGACTCTGGTTTTGACGTTCGATTTCCTGTACCTCTGCCTCATACTCCTGCAACTTTGCATAGGATGTATCCAGCAGTTGTTTCACCTTCAGCTGTTGTTGGCTAATATTCTGGGAACTCTCCTCCACTGCATCCTGAAGCATCTGCTTGAACGCCTCAATGCGCTCATCAAAATGTTTGATCGTTGTCTCAACCGTTTCAATGCGGAGAATTTCATTCTTGGTATGCTCGATTCTCTCTTCAACCTGAGCCGTGGTATTGGCTAGCTTTGTCAAGGAATCGCGATACGTGTTCAGCACATCCTGTAATTTTGTTATGTCTTCACTCTTGAGCTCAAGATCAGTCAATTGGCTATCAATTCTAAGCAGCATCTGGTTTGCAGCCTCAATTCTATGATTGATCCGCTCTTCAACCTGCTGGGAGGCATCCTTGAACTGATTGCGAGAAGCTTCCAACTCCCGAGAGAACTGCCCCACCTTTTGCTTCATGAGATCCAGACGTCGGTCACGCTTGTCCTCTACACGAAGCATGTAGATTATAATCAAGGTGATGATAAACAGGATTACCGGAAGCAAAAGCTCAAGACCCATGCGGAACCTCCTACCAGAACAGTATCAGAGTACCAGAGAAGCAAACTCCTTCCAAGAGCCAACCACCAAGTCGGCATCGGGGAAAGGCTTTCCTTTTGTCTTGGTAATCAGGCAGGAGTGCATACCCACCTGCTTTGCCCCTTGGCAATCCTTGGAATAACTATCCCCCATATAGAGAATGTGCTTACTCTCTTCCTGTATATGGTCAAGCAAAAAAGAGAAAGCATGCTCACTTGGCTTGAGAAATCCACTCTCTTCTGCACTGTAGGCTATGTCCACCAGGGAGGCAATCCCCAATGTCTTTAGCTTGTCTGCAAGGGGAAAGTCACTGAAAACAGCAATTTTAACACCCCGCCCATGTATCTCGCTAAGCGTCTCCTGCATGCCAGGAAATGCCTTGATGCTTGAAAAGGAACGCCCCCACGCCGCATAGAACTGTGTATCGATAGCTTGCCTTATTTGCTGGTGTGTTCGCTTCCCCGGCATGCGTGAGGCAACAAGCTCTGCTTGGCGATTCAGTAATCCATCCCTTGTAGCAGGATTCGTAGGATGCAAATCCTGCACCCTGCGATACTCCTTCCTCGCCCAATTGAACGCTCTTGCCAAGAAGAGAGAAGGCACCATGGAACGCAGCATCCTAGCATTCAGCATTCGCTTAGGATAGAGCGTCCCATCGATATCGAGTGCAAGAACCTTGATATCGTTCTCTGCAAGATATCCCATGCTCAGCCTCGTTTCTTGCCAGTGGAACGTTTTGCCTCTTTCTCAATGCGTTTTCTTGCCTTATCAACCGCAGCCTTGTTTCCAGGCTTGGTAGTCTTTGGCTTTGCAAACGCCTTTCCACCGGTGTTCCGCTTCTGTTCAGTCTTTGGAGCCTGTACCACGGGTTTCTTGGGTCCACGTTCGTGTAGTGATGGATTTCTCCTTCGCTCACGCAGGTCGACTTCGATCGGAATCTGGGTAAAACCAAGATCACGACGAATACAATTCTTCAGGTACTGAACATAGATGGTGGGAAACTCCTTGATCCTATTCACGAACATCAGGAACTTCACGGGATTTGCACTGATTTGCGTACCATAGTAGACCTTGTAGTGACCTTTACTTCCTCTCGGTGGCTGATAAGCCTCACCCCACTCCTTGATCGCCTCATTGAGCTGGGCTGTTTCCACCCGCTTGTTGAGCTGTCTCCAAACTCCCCACACCGTATCGAGCAGCTTGCCGATATCCTGTGCCTTGAGAGCACTGATGCTGGTAATGGGCGCAAAACCGAGTATCGGGAACAGAAAGCGAATCCTGTCCTTGATAGCTTGCAACTCATTCCCAATACCACTGAGCAGGTCAATCTTGTTGAGTACCAGTACAATACCCTTGCCGCGTCGGACGATCAAGTTGGCAATTTTCTTATCCTGGTCGGATAGTCCTTCAATCGCATCCACCATGAGCAATACAACATCCGCCTCATCAATGGTTTTAATCGCGCGGTTTACCGAGTAGTACTCAACATCTTCCTCAACCTTGCTTTTACGACGAATCCCTGCGGTATCGAGGACGGTGAAATCACTGCCTTTATACTTGAAGGACCCCATTACAACATCACGGGTGGTGCCTGCAATATCGCTGACGATGGATACATCGGATCCTACCAGCAGATTGGTAAGGGTAGACTTACCGGTATTGGGTTTCCCCATGATAGCCAGCTTTACCCGTTCCTCTTCCTCAGGAGCTTCATCAATGCTGACCATCTCAAGCATTCCAAGGAGCATATCCTCCAAATCCTCAATACCAAGACCATGGGCTGCTGAGATGCCTACCACACGCTGGAATCCATATTGATAGTACTCCCAGATCAGATCATCCCGTTTGGGATCATCCACTTTATTGACGACAAGAATCACCTTCTCGCTGTAAGGGCGTAGTGCCTCGAGCAACTCTTGGTCCTCTGCAGTGACCGAAGTGCACTCCATCATGAAGATGATTGCATCACTGCTGGAGAGCAGGCTCAGGCTCTTGGTGGCAACCAAGTCATCAAAGCCTTCTCGCTCTACCTTTACGCCTCCACTGTCTACAAGGGTAACCGGGTGGTTCCCAAGGTACCAGCGCTCAGGAATGAGGTCCCTCGTAACCCCAGGGGTAGGGTCGGTAATTGCTCTTCTCTTGCCGATAAGGCGATTGAACAGAGTGGACTTTCCTACATTGGGACGTCCTACGATGGAAATAACCGGAACTCTTGCCGGCGTATCTTGTGTGTCAGATGGTGGTGAAATGATCGAATCGGTCATGCATCCACTCCCTTATAAACGTATTGATCGTGAGATAGGAGTCCATTTCCAATACCTGCTGCGCAAGTTCTTTTGCCTCCTCATAGGAGACAGAGCGAAGTATCTTACGCACTTGCAGGAGACTTTGTGACCCCATGCTCAATTCATCCATCCCCATTCCTGCCAACAGCACGGAACAGAGTGGATCGGAAGCCATCTCCCCGCAGAGGCCTACCGGTATGTTGTTCTGGTGGGCTTTCTCGACAATCATGTTGATTGATCGCAATACCCCGGGGTGAAATGGCTGATACAGATAGGCAATCTTCTCGTTACCTCGATCGACAGCTATGGTGTACTGGATCAGGTCATTGGTTCCGATAGAGAAGAAGTCAACCTTCTTTGCCAAGATGTCTGCACATAAGGCTGCAGACGGTACCTCAATCATGGTCCCTATCTTGATATCAGGATCGAAGGGGATATGCTCATTGCGGCAATCCTCCTTGACGTGCTCAAGGAGATGCAAGACCGCATTCAACTCCTCGACCCCGCTGATCATGGGGAACATGATCTGCAACTTACCATATACGCTGGCGCGGAGCAATGCTCTCAGCTGTACAGTAAAGATATCTTTTCTTGAAAGACAGAACCGGACAGCCCTCCATCCAAGTACTGGATTTTTCTCATCAATTCCCAGGCCACGTACAATCTTATCCCCACCGATATCAATGGTACGAATAGTAACCGGCTTTGGGGACACTGCCTGTAAAACTTGCTTGTATGCTGCAAACTGTCGCTCTTCTGAGGGAAGCTCCAAGGACTCCATGAAGAGAAACTCAGAGCGGAACAACCCCACCCCGCTTGCACCACTGTCCTTGAGGGCATCAACCTCAATGCACGTCTGGATATTTGCCTTGAGGAGCATCGTGTGGCCATCTGTCATCTCGGTGGGAAGATCGACCATCTGCTTCAGCTCTGCCTCATGCTCCAAATAAAGCACATAGCGCTCGTCAAGCATCTGGGCTACGCTCAAATCCGGGCGGACATATACTTCTCCATACGACCCATCGAGAATAATCTCATCCCCATCCTTCACATTCCGTGAAGCTGTTCCTGTAGCAAGAACGGTAGGAATATTGAAGGCTCTAACAAGGATAGCAACATGGCTTGCACGGCCACCCCCATCCAAGCTGACACCGAGGATATGGGTCTTGTCCATGCTGAACAACTCTGAAGGCATAAGAGAATCGGCAATTAGGACCACATCCTCATCCAAGGTCTCCAAGGGACGTTGCCCATCCCCTTTGATGGCATCGATCAGATGAAGCGAGACATCCTTCATGTCTACAGCGCGTTCACGAAGAATTTCATCGCTAGCCTGTTCCAACAACTCGACCATCTCACTGGTCACTGAGTCGATCGCCCATTGACTGCATACCAAGTTTGTCTGGATGTATCGCTCTATCTGCCCAATATACTCTGGGTCATCAAGCATCATTAGATGGGTCTCAAGGATATCCTTCGACTCTTTGGAAATCTTGTTGGTATTGTGTCCTTGCAAATGTGCTCTAGCCGATTGTACGGCTGCCTTGAACTTATCAAGCTCTGAGGCTACCCCATCTGCAAGAATATGCCGTTTCTCTGCAGCAATTGCGGCATTGCGATGTACCAATGCCTTTCCTTTTGCCAGCCCTTCCGAGGCGGCTATGCCCTTGAATATCCTCATATGTAATGTACTATACGGACTTTATGGTCAGATGTAAAGCTGGAAACCCTTCCCGCGTTTTGGTAGAATACCTCTCATGGAACTTGATGATACCCACAAGAAAAACAAGAGGATGAGGACATCTCTCATCCTTGCAGCATGGATTGTTTTTACCCTCATTGTTGCCATCCTGGGATATCCCAAGGTGCGAAGATCGGTTGAAGAGAGTGGTGTGCTTGCGATCCTGCAACAATCTGTGGGGGGTCAAGAGACCACAGCGCAGGAGACCCGGTCTGTTTCGGTTGCCTTTGTCACTGCTGGAGGAGATCTCTCCATGTTCAAAGTTCGAGGAAAAAGATGGGGAGGCAGCCAGTATCACGATACCTTCGAGGCGCTGCTTAGCGGGCCGAACCAACAAGTACTCGCCTCCGGTGCTGTAAGTTATATCCATCCCAAGACAGAACTTGTAGGACTCACTGTGCGGGAGAAAATCCTCTTTGTTGAGCTCACCAAGGATTTCCTCCAAAGCATTGACCCCAAAAAGGCAACAGAACAACTCAAGGCTACCGCTCGCTCCTTTGAGAATATAACGGACATTGTCATCATTATCGACGGGGAAATCTGGTCAGAGCAGTGAAGATACCTGGAGGCCGAATTGGGTCTTGTCCATTCCCTTCTCGTTCTTCAACAGTGCAAGAAATTCAACGTTACCCTTCTGTCCCTTGATCGGGCTTCGTTTAATGGCATGAATGCCAACCCCATCCTCATCCAAGAGATCGTAGACCCTACGTAGCACATCCAAGAGAAGCGAGTCATCGGCGATAACCCCATTGAAATCCGCCAACCCCTTTGGCACCTCAAACTGTGGCTTGATCAAGGAGACCAACCACGTGTTGTTGCATAGAGAAAGGATATGGCTTGCTGCACCGGCAATTGAACGGAACGAGAGGTCGCATACCGCTGCATCACAAGGGGGGTGAAGTTCATGCAAACTCATGATGTTTTGTTTCTCATGAACAATAACCTGCTCATCTGAACGGAGTCTCCAATCAAGCTGGTTGTATCCTACATCCACACTATGTACCAAGGCTGCACCACGTTTGAGCAAGCAGTCGGTGAACCCGCCGGTGGAAGAGCCTGCATCGAGCATTACCAGGCCATCCACGGACAAAGAGAACGCGTCCAAGGCAGACTCCAGTTTATACCCCCCACGAGAGACATAGGCATCGAAGGTGAAGGAGAAGGAAGCATCAGAGGGCACCAACTGTTTTGGATCAGTTGCAAGCACTCCATCCACCAACACATTGCGGCAGACTATGTATGCTGTGAGCTGATCCTTGGTGTACTCATCATACTGCTGGCATAGCGCCTTCAGCAGTGCTACTTTCCGCACTTTCATCAAATATCATATACCCTTGTAAAGCGCTCAATTTTCAAGGCTTGCCCATTTTTAACATCCACGGTGAGGCACACACCTTGAAGAAGCGGTGCCGTATCAGCAATTTCACTACGTAGTGGCATCTGTGTAAGCTGACGCTCAATTGAAATCTCGCTCTTCGAGCCTATCACACTCTCACTGGGACCACAAAGACCTAAGTCAGTGATGTAGGCAGTCTTTTGAGGCAGAATCTTCTCATCGGCAGTTTGTACGTGGGTATGGGTCCCCACCACTGCACTTACCTTCCCATCGAAGTGAAACGCCAGAGCTTCTTTCTCTTCAGGGCTTTCTGCATGGAAATCTACCAAAATTACGGGAGTCTGTTTTCGCAGCTTCGCAATCTGGTCTGCTCCTACACGAAACGGGCAATCGATGGTTGGCAAAGATTGCCTCCCCTGCAGGTTCAAAACCCCGATCTTATGTCCCTTTACCTCCACTACCACCGATCCATGGCCAGGGGCAGCAGGAGGATAGTTTGCCGGGCGCAACAAGCGCTTCTCACTATCAAGCATCGGCCTCAGGTCATCCTGTTGCCAGATATGGTTCCCACTGGTTATCACCGTAACCCCAAGCGAGAAAAACTGGTTCATTAATTCTGTATTCAAGCCAAAACCACCGGCTGCATTCTCGCCATTCACCACAACCATGTCAGAGCGGTAATCCTTGACCAACGTGTGTAATCCAAGAAAGAGAGCCCTGCTCCCGGGCTGTCCACAGACATCTCCCAGCAGCAGGACCACCATAGTATTCGTATCAGACACAAACAACCTACCTAGCGTATTCGACGACCCTCATCTCACGGATGATGGTCACCTTGATTCTGCCCGGATACCTCAGTTCAGCTTCAATGCGGCTGGCGATGCCCTTGGCAATCTCCTTTGCCCCATCATCGTTTACCTGGTCATTGTTCACCAGGATCCTCAGCTCCCTTCCGGCTTGGATGGCATAGGCCTTATCCACACCTTCAAAGCTTTCGGCGATGTGTTCCAGCGACTCAAGCCGCTTGATGTAGTTGTCGAGCGTCTCTCGCCTTGCCCCAGGACGTGCTGCACTGATAGCATCCGCTATCTGTACGATTACCGCTTCCAGGGTCTGAGGCTCGGTATCATTGTGGTGAGCAAGAATGGCATTGACAATCTTGGGATCTTCCCCAAGACGTTTGGCCATCTCTGCTCCCATCTCGGCGTGGTTTGCATCACTCTCGGTCTCAGCACCCTTGCCGATATCATGGAGCAATCCGGCACGTAGAGCAAGCTCGCTGTTTGCACCAACCTCACTGGCAATCATCCCGGAGAGAACAGCCACTTCCTTGGAGTGGTTCAATACATTCTGTCCATAACTGGTCCTGAAGTAGAGTCTGCCCAATGCACGAATCATTTCAGGGCTCACATTATGCACTCCAAGATCGAAAATGACCTTCTCGCCTTCATCAGCGATGATCCTTCCGATCTCCTTGGAGACCTTGTTGACAACTTCTTCGATGCGTGCCGGATGGATTCTTCCATCCTGAACAAGCCGCTCCAGTGCAACACGGGCGATTTCTTTTCGTACCGGATCAAAACAGGAAATGACAACTGCCTCAGGAGTATCGTCAATGATGACATCGACGCCTGTAAGCGTCTCCAGGGTTCGGATATTACGCCCTTCACGGCCGATAATCCTCCCCTTCATCTCATCACTGGGTAGATTCACCGAACTGATCGTCACATCACTGACGACCTCTGTTGCCAACCTTTGAATCGAGGTTACGACGATGTCCCGGGCCTTTTTGTCAGCGGAAAGTTGTGCTTCCTGCTCAATCTTGTTGATCATGAGCTGGGCATCTCTCCTCGCATCGTTGTACATGGTCTCCATGATGATGTTTTTGGCCTCATCAGCGGAAAGTCCAGCGATACGTTCAAGTTCTGTAATCAAGCTGCCTTCTTTCTCGGCAATCTCTTGTTCTTTCTTGGAAAGGGTCCCTTCCCAATCTCCCAATTGCTTCTTGATAGCATCCAACTCAGCCTGCTTATGCTCAAGGTTCTCCTCTTTTTGCATGAGGCGTCTTTCTGAGCGTTGCAGTTCAATCCGTCTTTCTCTAGCTTCTCGTTCCTGCTGCTGTTGTTCTTTCAACAACTGATCCCGAGTCTCAAGCAAAAGCTCTTTGCTTTTTGCTTCCGCTTCCTTTATAGCTTCCTCATTGAGCCTGATAGCTTTCTGTTCAACGGAGGTAAGCTTAAATTTCGCATACAGCCAACGGCCTAACCAACCAAAGATGATACCAATAAAACAACTTAGGAGGATCAAAAGTATATTGTTCATATACTACCCCCTATTATAATGGTACAATAATACGTACGGTTGTCAGAATTGTCAAGGCTAAACCAAGTCACTATCTTGTCTCTTAGTACAAGTTATATAACAATTTGCTAAGAATTTACCCAGCCTGAGGGAATAAAAAACCGCTGTCATGACAACAGCGGCTTTGCCCAAACAGGCATACAATACAGGTGAAGAGACCCAATAGAGGCTTATTTTTCCTCTTTGTCCTTCTTCTCAGCCTTCTTGGCTGGCTTTTCGGCCTTTTTCTCAGTCTTTTTCGCAGACTTCTTTTCGGCCTTCTTCTCGGGCTTGGAGGTTTTCTCCACCAGCTCGAGGATTACCATCTCGGCAGCGTCTCCGAGACGGTTACCGGTCTTCAGGACACGGGTATACCCGCCCTTTCTCTCGGCAAACAGGGGAGCGATCTCTGTGAAGAGCTTTGCAACGATGGCTTCATCGTTGATATCCCGGGCAATCTGGCGGCGGTTGGCCACACTATCGACCTTTGCACGGGTAATCATTTTCTCAGCCATTCTGCGTACTTCCAGAGCCTTTGCCTTGGTGGTCTCAATCCGTTCATACCTGAACAGACTGGTCACCATGTTGCGCTTTAAGGCCTTGCGGTGGGCAGAGTTCCTGTTCAGCGCGTTGAATCCAATCCTATGCTTCATTCTCTTCTTCCTTGTTCCCTGGTACTTTGATTGCAGTCTTCAGAACACTGTAGTCGGTCATCCCAAGGCTGAGATTCCACTCCTTCAGTTTTTCCTTAATCTCTTGGAGGCTCTTCTTACCGAAGTTCCTCGTCTTTGCAATCTCTTCCTCAGTCTTCTTGGTGAGGTCACCGATGGTGCGGATATTGGCGTTCTTCAGACAGTTGCTGGAGCGAACCGTCAGCTCAAGCTCCTCAACGGAAGTGTTGAGAATCTTGCGAACACGTTCCTCTTCCTCATCTACCTCATCGTTGTTGTTGATCAACGTTTCATCGAAGTTGATGAAGATCTGGAAGTAATCCTTCGCAATCTTGGCGGCCTCTGCCAGTGCATTCTGAGGAACAATCGTGCCATCAGTGTAGATTTCCAGTGTGAGCTTGTCGTAATCACTACGATAGCCTACACGGGTGGGTTCAATCGAATACTTTACGCGGGTAACCGGTGAGAAGCTGGCGTCGATGGGAATCGTCCCAATCTCTTCCACATACTTCTCGTTGATTTCAGACGGGACATAGCCCCTACCAAGGTCTATCTGGACTTCCATTTCGATGTTGGCATCATCCATCATCGTAAAGATTACCAGATCCTTGTTGGTGATCTCAACCTGGTCACGCTCGAAGTTTGCACCGGTCACTATGCCGGGACCCTTGCACTCGATGAGGAGGTTAGTTCCCTCCGAATCATCGGGCATCTTAATCTGCAGTTTCTTCAGTGCAGCAATAATATCCGCGATATCCTCGCGAACACCAGGAAGCTGCTCATACTCACTGGAGACCAAGTGGGGAACACCATCCTCATTGAAGCTGGTGAACTTTACGGCAGTGACGGCATACCCCTGGATCGATGAGAGGAGCACTCTTCGAAGCGTGTTACCGATCGTGGTGCCAAAGCCTCTCTCAAACGGATAAGCGATGAATTTCCCATAGTTCGGCTCAACTGCGCTATGTTCGAAGGTTATCCCCTTAGGCTTCTTAAAGCCCTTCAGAAGGTTTTTGCGTGCCATGGTTACTCCTTATCTGGAATACAACTCGACAACCAGCTGCTCGTTAATCTTTTCGAGCTCGGTGACTTCACTTCTTCTCGGAACGGCAATGAAGGTGCCCTTCATGGCATCCACATCCAGACTCAACCACTGGCAAACGCCGCTCTTGGTGTATTCCTTGAGGTTTTCTTTAATAATCAGCATCTTCTGACCACTCTTGCCTACGGAAACCTCATCACCTGGGCGGAGGCGGTAAGAAGGAATGGAAACCCGCTTGCCATTCACGAAAACGTGTCCGTGGTTGACAAACTGGGCTGCCTGACTGCGGCTGGAAGCAAAGTGGAGGCGGAACACCACATTATCAAGTCTCTGTTCAAGAAGCATGATCAAGTTTTCACCGGTCTTTCCGGGAAGTCTTGTTGCCTCATTGAAGGTAAGCTTGAACTGCTTCTCAAGCATGCAATAGGTTCTCTTCAGTTTCTGTTTCTCGCGCAACTGCAAACCGTAGTCGGTCGGCTTCTTTGAACGCGCACGGGGGTCCTTTCCAGGAAGTCCAGTGGACTTGATGTCATTAAGCGGGCATTTGCCGCTATGGCATCTCTCACCCTTGAGGAACAATTTGGTTCTCTCTGCTCTGCAGTATCTGCATTTAGGTCCAGTATATCTTGCCATGTATCTGCTCTCTCCTCATCAGACTCTTCTACTCTTGCGAGGTCTGCATCCATTGTGTGGGATGGGGGTGACATCACGGATGGAGCGGACCTTCAGCCCGAGCACACCCAACGTCCTGATGGCGCTCTCACGTCCAACACCGGGTCCCTTCACAAATACGTTCACTTCCTGCAGTCCGCTGTCCATTGCAGCCTTGGCAGCCTTTTCGGCAGTGGTCTGAGCTGCGTAGGGAGTGGACTTCTTTGCGCCACGGAAACCAAGTCCACCAGCGCTAGCCCAAGATACCGCATTTCCGTTAAGGTCGGTAACGGTAACAATGGTATTGTTGAAGGTTGCCTGGATATAGACATTCCCCTCATATACCGTTTTCTTGACTTTACGTTTAATAGTAGCCATGTGCTATCTGCTCCTTATTTCTTCTTGGACGCAACGGTCTTCTTCTTACCCTTGCGAGTACGGGCATTGGTTTTAGTCCTCTGTCCGTGTACGGGAAGACCCTTACGATGACGAAGGCCGCGATAGCAACCAATGTCCATAAGGCGCTTGATATTCAGAGCAACCTCTGTTCTCAGACGTCCCTCTACTTTGTACTCTTCCTCGATCACCTTACGCAATACTGCCAGGTCGTCACTGGAGAGGGTATTGATACTAGTGTCGGGATTAATCTTTGTTTTTTCACAAATCTCAACCGCCGAGTACCTACCGATCCCGTAAATATAGGTCAAGGCGATTTTCACTGCCTTGTTCGGCAAATCTACACCTGCAATTCTCGCCATTCATGGCCTCCTGAATTTCTCTAATAGAGTTGGAAGGCTTGCGCCGAACCCTGTTTATCTCTGTCTCTGCTTGTGCTTGGGGTTCTCACAAATAATGCGGACCACCCCATTCCGTCTGACTACTTTGCACTTGTCACAAATCGGTTTGACACTTGCTCTTACTTTCATGTTCTAGCTCCTAGCCTAAATGTGTTTCGACTTCCTCTTCTTGCCGTCAACATTGAAACCATCGTAGTGGTGCATCTTCATAACACCCTCAATCTGTCGCATGGTATCAAGGTCAACACCGACAAGAATCAGCAGTGACGTTCCACCGAAAAGCATTGCAACAGATGCAGGGAAGTTGAAGAACATCTGCACCAGTGTAGGAATCAAGGCGATAAAAGCCAAGAACAGGGAGCCAGGGAGAACAATGCGGTTAAGCACCTTGGTAAGGTACTCTTCCAGTTTCTCGGATCTTACGCCGGGAACTGAACCACCATTCTCACGAATCTGTTTAGCCATCTCTACTGGGTTCATGGAAACCTGAGTATAGAAGAAGGCAAACCCTATGATCAACAGGGCGTAGATAATCAGATAGGGGGCACCCTGTGGATTCAACCAATTTGCAAAGGCGGCAAGCCACCTCACCTCTTGTCCCAATGTAGTTGCAATCTGCAGCGGAAAGGAGAGCAAAGCACTAGCGAAGATTACCGGAATAACGCCTGATGGGTTGACCTTAATGGGGATATACGTGCTCTGTGCACCATACATCTTCCGGCCTACCACACGCTTGGCATAGTTTACGGGAATCTTTCTTACGCCCTGTTCCTCATACACTACGAGGGCTACAACCACCAAGAACATCACAAAGACCACCAGGACGACGATCGGATTCAGAACACCCGCGGAGATGCTCTGGAACAGGACCGAAACGGCCTCGGGGAATCTTGCAACAATACCGGCAAAGATCAACAGGCTGATACCGTTTCCGATACCCCACTGGGTGATCTTGTTACCGATCCAAATCAAAAGCATCGAACCCGTTGTCACGGTGAGCATTGCAATCAACGTGAACGGAACGGTGCTCATTGTCATTACGCCGGGAATGGAGTTGGCGTAGATGGTGACTACATACGACTGAATCAGACAAACTACAATCGTACCATATCTGGTGTACTGCTGTATCTTCTTATGCCCGGAGGGGTCCTGAGCCAGCTTCTTCAGAGATGGGATCACCAACATCAACAACTGTACAATAATCTGTGTACTGATGTACGGCATGACACCCAACATAAAGAGGGAGAAGTTGGAGAACGCACCACCCGAAAAGAAGTTCAAATACTCGGTCAGACCGATATTTGAATCTGTACTCTGGGAAAGAAAAAACAGTTTCAGAACTTCCGGATCAATTCCGGGAATAGGAATCACAGCCCCGATCCTGCTGACAATCAGCAGGCCCAGGGTAATGAAAATCTTTTTCCGGAGATCCTTGATTCTATACATCTCAACTAAGGAGTTTGCCATAAAGCCCTTCTTTGTTATTTAATCTCGCCACCCGCAGCAGTAATCTTTTCGATTGCGCTAGCGGAAACCTTCAAACCGTCAATGACTACCTTTTTGGTCAGTTCTCCATTACACAAAACCTTGGCCTGTGTATTGTAGCCCTTCACCAACCCAGCGTCCTTTAGGGCGTCGAGGGTAACAACATCTCCATCTTCGAAGTTAGCGGAAATAACATCAAGGGAGACAACGGCATACTCTTTCTTAAATACGCTGTTGGAGAAACCCCTACGAGCGACACGGCGGTACAAAGGCATCTGTCCGCCTTCAAAGCCAAGACGAACACCACCACCGGAACGGCTGTTCTGTCCATCATGACCCCTACCGCAGGATCGACCCTTCGAGGAAGCGCCACGTCCTACGATCGTCTTCTTCTTATTGGCACCTTTCGGTGCATGAATCTGTCCCATTTTACATCTCCTCGACTTTCACAAGGTGTGCTACTACACGGACCATCCCAAGCGTTGCAGGAGTAGCATCGTGTACAACCGAGCTGGAAATCTTGCCAAGTCCGAGAGCCTTAACGGTCCTGCGCTGCTTTGGCAGGGTACCGGAAAGTCCTCTGACAAGGGTAACCTTGATTTTCTTTGCATCAGCCATCTTTTACCCCCACATCTCATTCAGGGACTTGCCCCGATTCTTTGCAACCGCTTTGGCATCGAAAAGATTCTCGAAACCATTGAAGGCAGCCTTTACGGTGTTGATTGCATTCTTGGAGCCAAGTGACTTGCCCTGGATATCAGAGATACCACAGACGTCACAGATGGCACGCACAGCACCACCGGCTATGACACCCGTACCAGGTCTAGCAGGCTTCAGCAGTACGCTTGCACTCTTGTAGTTACCCAGAATTTCGTGAGGAATGGTTGTCCTCTTCATGGGAACCTCAATCATGCTGCTCTTTGCACGGTCAACAGCCTTCCTGATTGCCTCAGTGACGTCATTGGCCTTACCGAAACCATATCCAACCTTACCTTTCTGGTCACCAACTACTACCAGAGCAGAGAAGGAGAACCTTCTACCACCCTTTACAACCTTGGCAACACGGTTCAGCTTGATCAGCTTCTCGACATACCCGTCGTTCTTATCTCTATCTCTATCTCTCGATCTATCCACAGTATCCCCCTAGAACTTTACGCCAACTTTGCGTGCGCCATCTGCGATGCTCTTGACAACCCCGTGGAACAGATACCCGTTACGATCGAACACACAGGTGTCAATCTGCTTTTCGAGCATTCTCTTTCCAATGGTTTCACCAAGCTTTGCTGCATCAGCTACCGTGTTCTTCAAGCCCTTGAGCTCTTTCTCCATGGTGCTGGCAGCCACCAGCGTGTTACCAGCTACATCGTCGATGACCTGTACATACATGTGGGAATTGCTGCGATATACGCTCATTCTCGGCCTACTTGCGGTACCGGAGATGTGCTTACGAATATGATACTTACGACGAGCAAGTTTCCTTCTTTTATCGATAACTCTATTCATCTTACCTACCTACCCACTATTTCTTAGCCGAAGCCGTCTTACCAGCCTTGCGTCTGATGACCTCGTCCTCATACCGGATACCCTTGCCCTTGTACGGCTCAGGAGTACGGAGGGAACGGATCTCTGCACAAGTCTGCCCAACGAGCTGCTTGTCGATACCGCTGATGGTAACCTTGTTGGGGTTTTCCACGGTAGCAGTGATTCCCTGGGGAAGTACAACTTCAATCAATTCGGAGTACCCGAGGTTGAGGGTCAGGATGTTATCCTTCAGGTCAGCACGGAAACCGACACCGTTGATCATCAAGGTCTTGGAGAATCCTTTGGATACCCCGATAACCATGTTGTTGACCAACTGGCGGTAGAGCCCCTGAAAACTGTTGCTATCCTTGGATTCATCCTTGGGCAGCACCTTGATTTCAGACTCTACAATGTTGATCACCACCTCAGGCCTTGTCGGGCAGCTAAGCTTTCCCTTGGGACCTTCGACATTAATCAAACCACCGTTGATGGCAACTTTGACCCCTTGCGGTACTGTGATTGGCAATTTTCCAACTCTGGACATTTCTTTACCACCTTACCAAATAGAGCAGATCAGCTCGCCACCGACCTTATTCTCTGTAGCCTTCTTCCCGGTGATGACACCCGAAGAGGTAGATACTACAACGACACCATGTCCGTTGTACACACGGGGCATCTCACGATAACCGGTGTAAACACGACGGCCAGGGGTGCTGATGCGTTGAATCCCATGGAGTACTGGACTCTGCTTATCATCATACTTCAAGAAAACACGGATATAGGAAATCCCATCCTTTGTCACCTTCTTGAAGTTCTTGATATATCCTTCATTCTTAAGAATCTTCACAATTTGAAGCTTCATCTTGGAAGTAGAAACATCTACTTTCTCATGCTTGGCCATGTTAGCATTTCTAACTTTGGTCAGCATATCAGCAACTGGATCACTTACAGCCATTTTTCTCTCCTACCAACTGGATTTGGTAACACCAGGAATCTGGCCTTCACTAGCCAACTTGCGGAAGCAGATCCTGCACATGTCGAACTGGCGCATATAGCCACGGGGTCTGCCGCAAATTCTGCAGCGATTGACGTGTCTGGTGCTGAACTTAGGCGCTTTGTTGGCCTTTACGATCATTGATTTCTTTGCCATATGTCTCTTACCCCTTATTTACTGAAGGGCATGCCAAGCTTAGCAAGCAGGGCGTAGCCTTCTTCATCGGTCTTAGCGGTCGTTACGATGGCGACGTTCAGTCCGCTGACGCGTTCGATCTTGTCGAAGTCAATCTCAGGGAAAATAATCTGCTCGGTAATACCGAGTGAGTAGTTTCCATGCCCATCAAAAGCATTGGGCTTGACACCTCTAAAGTCCTTAACGCGGGGAAGAGCGATGCTGATCAGCCTCTCCAGGAAGAACCACATGTTTTCACCACGTAGTGTGACCATGGCCCCAATTTCATACCCTTCACGAACCTTGAAGTTTGCGATGGACTTTCTGGCCTTGGTCTTTAGTACATGCTGACCGGTGATTTGTTCCAGCTCCTTGACAGCAGCGTCAAGCAATTTCTTATTGGTAATGGCTTCGCCGACACCTACACTGACAACAATCTTTTCGAGAGCGGGGGTCTGCATTTTTGAGCTATAGCCAAATTCTTTGAACAGAGCAGGAGCTGCTGTTTCCAGGTATTTTTTCTTTAGGTTTGGTACAAACTTTTCCATTAGATTACTTCCCCGGTTTTCTTGGCATAGCGGACTTTCTTTCCGCTTTCATCAAACTTGTATCCGATCCTTGTAGTATCACCTTTACCGGTGACGTATGCTACATTTGAAACATGGATCGGTGCCTCGATTTCCACGATGCCGCCCTTATCCTGTTGGGTTTTCTTGCGCATGGTCTTTTTCACCATGTTTGCACCCTGGACAACGACCCTCTCTTTCTCTCGGTCTACCTTCACGATCTTGCCGGTCTTTCCTTTGTCCTTACCAGCGATGATCTTCACGGTGTCGTTCTTCTTAAGCTTCATGTATATACTCCTACAACACTTCCGGCGCGAGAGAAACAATCTTCATGTACCCATCACGCAGCTCTCTAGCTACGGGTCCGAAGATACGCTTACCGCGCGGGTTATTGTTGGCATCAATGATAACGCAAGCGTTGTCATCGAACCTGATATAGGTACCGTCAGGTCTGCGGTATTCCTTCTTTGTTCTGACAATGACGGCCTTCATGACGTCACCTTTCTTGATGGCGCCGTTGGGCAGTGCAGTCTTTACAGCCACGACAATGATGTCACCGACACCGGCAACATAGCGATGGCTGCCACCAAGAACCTTGATGCACTGCACACGCTTGGCACCACTATTGTCTGCTACATTCAAAATGCTCTGCATCTGTACCATATCGTCTCTCTCCTATTAGCGAGCGCGCTCGACGATCTGCACGAGACGCCAGCACTTATCCTTGCTGATGTGGCGGCATTCTACAACACGTACGGTGTCGCCGATAGTAGCCTCGTTCCTCTCATCATGTGCCTTCACCTTCTTGGTGGTAGTCACATACTTCTTATACAGGGGATGCAGTCTTCTCGAGGAAACAGCAACGACAATCGTCTTATCCATCTTGTCACTGACCACCCGGCCGGTAAAACTTTTCTTATTAGCTTCCATCTGAATCGCTCTCCCTTACTTTGCCACGTTCCGGATTCCGAGTTCATACTCACGAATACGGGTATTCACACGAGCGATGTTCCTCCTGACGGTACGAACAGCAAGTGGATTCTCCACATGTCCGAGCACTCTTCCCATACGAAGGTCAAAGTACTCTTTGTGAAGTTGCTCCTTCTTGGCTACCAGCTCGTCAAGGGTTAATTCCTTATATGAATTTTTCATACTCTTACTCCACTTCCCTTCTGGCGACAAACTTCGTCTTGATCGGAAGCTTGGAAGCTGCAAGCTCCAAAGCCTCGCGAGCGAGCTCTTCAGGAACGCCACCCATTTCGAACATCACAGCGCCGGTCTTCACTACAGCGACCCAACCTTCGGGGTTGCCCTTTCCGTTACCCTGTCTGGTTTCAGCTGGCTTCTTGGTATATGGCATGTCAGGGAAGATCCTGATCCATACCTTACCACCACGCTTAATATGACGGGTCATGGCGATACGGGCTGCCTCAATCTGGCGATTGGTGATCCACTTCGGCTCAAGTGCGAGCAAACCGAATTCACCGAAAGCAATGGTAGTCCCGCGATGTGCAACACCATCAGTGGTGCCACGCTGCTTCTTTCTGTGTTTGATTCTCTTTGGACTAAGCATGGCCTACTAACTCCTTGCCTCAGCACCTTCGCTCTTGGTCGGCTTTCTCA
>JBFWKK010000034.1:0-29216 GCA_050252715.1 Sphaerochaeta sp.
ATACTCCTTGGATTGGTAATCAGTCTTGGTCTCTGTTTCCTGCCTATGGATCCAGGACCGGTTTTCCTTGGCGATTTTGTCCCGATGCTTGGCTGTTTTTCACTAATGTTGTACTACCTCTTCAGGTCACTCAGGGGAATGGAGGAGATGACCATGCATGATGAGGCATCCGTGTTGGATGCCACAGGGCAATATATGGAACAGAATAAGCGCAATGTGGGTTTTCTGATGCTCTTTGTATCTGTATTGCATTTCTTGGTGCCCCAACTGGTATTGCTGTAGGAGAAAAAAATGGATGAACGTATTACAACAGCTGGTATCTTGGTACAGGATGGAAAGTACTTGATAGCGAAGCGGGAGGCAAAAGGTGCTATTGGGGGGCTCTGGGAGTTCCCAGGGGGGAAAAATCGCTATACTGAGCGGGAGGAAGAGACCCTTGAACGTGAGTTCATGGAGGAATTGAGCCTTCCTGTCACGGTTGGGAAGCTGGTTCATACCCATGACTTCATCAACAAGGATACAGTCTATCATCTGAAAGCATATATGGTGTCAACAGATTCGTTGGATGCTATTACCCTGAGCGTCCATACGGAGTGGCGTTTGGTCTCCCTGGAAGCACTGGGGATGTACACTTTTGCCCCCAGTGATGCTGAGATTATAGAGACATTGTTGGGTCTTCAGGGGTAAGCAACAGGAGGTTGCCATGCAATTCTTGGGTTCCTACACCAGTACCATTCTTACGGTTTTCGCTACCATAGCCTTGGTGATGGCGATTCACTTCATGTTCCGAAAAACCTTGGAAAGCTCAAAACGCTGGCCCTATCAACGCCAGCTTCTGGTCTTCCTGATAGTCCTAATCGGGATGTTCCTGTCGATAGCCCTATTACCGATCGATAATGATGTAAAAAATCAAATTCTCAGTGTCTTGGGAATTCTTCTCAGTGCCATCATTGCCCTCTCCTCCACAACCTTGGTAAGTAATGCCATGGCAGGAATCATGCTTAGAATAACCCATGAGTTTCGTGGTGGTGACTTCATAGAGGTAGGACCCTTGGTGGGAAGGGTGACGGACCTGGGGATTTTTCACACCGAAATACAGTTGATCACCAGGGATGTGGTCAGCATTCCCAATCTCTCCTTGGTGCAACAGGCTGTCCATGTTACCCGTCGTGATGGCACCTTTATCAACCTTTCGGTTTCCATCGGCTATACGGTCGCACAAGGTAATGTGGAAGAGGCATTGCTGGAAGCATCCGAGCGCTGTGGCCTTTCTGATGGATTTGTGTTCATCGAGGCGTTTCTCGACCATGCCATTTCTTATCGCCTCTATGGGTTGTTGCAGGAGTCATCAGAACGACTGAGCAAGCTCAGCGAACTGCATAAGAGAGTGCTTGATGTATTTTGTGAGCGTAAGATTGAGATCGCTTCTCCGTCTCTCACCGACAGAAGGGAGCTTGCACCACAGAGTGCCTATCTTCCCAAACTACATGCGACCAAGGAAAAAGCAAAGAAGGAGACTGTTGCAGAAGAGGTCGCCTTCGACAAGGCTGATGAAGCTCAGTCCATCGAAGAGCTGAAAACGCACATTGAAGAAGCTACTGAAAAACTGGAAGGTGCCAGCAAGGAAACCAAAGAGAAAATTGAACACCAAATCCAGCAATTGGAAGGTGAGATAGCAAAACGTGAAGCGAAGAAGAAGGAGTAGTGTCTCAATCGTGGAGACACTCCATAGTCTTGTACGGTGCTGAGCATTGTGATTGAAAAAGGCGAAAACACGAATCAGGCTGTACCGTCCACTACCTGCATCTTTGCAACAGAGCAACACTCGGCAGTGAACAGTGAGGGCAAAGTGACCTGTTGTGGTGTTATATGCCGATCGGCTGACAGGGGATAGGTTCCTCCATCAAGTTCTCCGGGAGAATGATGTCGATGGGAACACAGATTGTCGACTCGGGGATTTGATTCAATAAACCCTTTCTATAGAGTTGGTATATGGCTGTATACCCTTGGAATTCTGGTCGCTGGCTGAGCAGGCAATCGACCTGGTCCTTCTTCATAGCCTTTATGTTCTGTTCTATCGCATCGTAGCCAATCATGATCGTTTGGCTTTTTCTCCCCAAGAGCGTTACCACTTCGGCGATGCGGTGGATTGCATCATTGACCACAAAGATTCCCCGCATGGAAGGATGATTGCGGTAGAATGTGTCCAGAACTGAGGTTGCATCCTGGCTGGCAAAGAGAATCTCCATCTCAAAGGTTTTGTAGTTTGGCTTATCAGCGAAGTAACTGAAAAACCCCCTGACACGTTCTGAGGAGTTGTAGGCAGCCCGATGGGTCTGGATAGCGAGCAGGGTACCCCCCTCAGGCTGGAGCAGGTGCATCATTCTTCCAGCAAGATATCCCCCTTGGTATGGGTTTTGGATGACACTGCACACCGGGGTGGTTTGTGGAAGAGGACTGTCAATGAATGCATAGTCAAGGTCCCGGTAGTCGGCAAGGAGCTCTTGTGCATCGCGCGGGACGACAGGAGCCAAGAGCAGGGCATCGATGGACTTTTGCAAGAGTCGTCTCCCCTGAGTGAGCATGGAGCCTTCCTTGGTTCGGTCGAATTCCAGCATATCAATACTTACGGCCAGTGGGGATAGTTCCTTGGCAGCCTTGAGAATTCCTTCATACATCAGATTCCAGTATCCATACTCGCTATGCAGGAGCGGCAACAATACCCCGATGGTAAACTGCTTGCTCAACTTGAGGTTCCTGGCATAGGTATTTGGTTGGTACCCATGTTCCTCTATGATGCTCTTAACCTTTTCTACTGTTTTTGGGGCAACTCGCCCTCGCTTGTGCAGAACCCGGTCAACCGTTCCGATGGAAACGTTGGCTAGCTTTGCTATTTCCGATATAGTCATACACCCTCTGCATATTGGTTTCATTGTCTTTTTATTGGGTAACGATAACGCACATGCAGTATAGCACATTCTTTTAGGCATAGAAATAATCAAACAGGTACATAAAAAGCGCTATATCATGGACTGGTAAAGGTTTTTTTAATTGATGCTTGACAGAACCGTTTCCAGATATAACAATGAAACAGAGATGCGTTTACGTTAACGCAGTGCTTTATGACTGGTTTTGCTCTATGATAAGGGGATTACAATGAAACGAAAACCTATTGCTACCTATGAATTCTGGTTCCTGGTCGGATCTCAGTTCCTCTATGGACCGGAGACACTAGAAGAAGTCGCGCGCCATGCGCAAATCATGGTAGATGGATTGAATGCCTCCGGCAAGCTTCCCTGCCGTGTTGTCTATAAGGCCACTCTCAAGAGGCCGGAAGAAATCGAGCAGTGCATCAAGGACGCCAACTATGATGACTGCTGTGCAGGTATCGTCACCTGGATGCATACGTTTTCCCCCTCAAAGATGTGGATCAATGGATTCTCTCTGTTGCAGAAACCCTATTGTCACTTGCATACACAGTTCAATCGCATGATCCCCGATACCGAAATAGATATGGATTTCATGAATCTGAACCAATCAGCCCACGGGGACCGTGAGCATGGCTTCATTGCTGCACGCATGAAGATGGGGAGAAAGATAATTTCTGGATTTTGGGAAGATGAGGATGTGCAGCTGACCCTTGGTTCCTGGATGCGTTCTGCCATTGGTGCCGTCGAGAGCAGAAAGCTGAAGGTAATGCGTTTCGGGGATAATATGCGTAATGTTGCGGTTACCGAGGGCGACAAGGTCGGCGTGCAGATGCAGCTTGGTTGGCAGGTGAATACCTGGGGGGTAGGGGACCTGATACGTGAGATTGAGGCCGTCTCTGAGGCTGAGGTTGAAGCGCAGATGGATGCATACCGAAAGAAGTATGATTTTGCAACCGAAGACCTTGAAACCGTTCGCTACCAAGCCCGGGAAGAGGTTGCGATGCGTCACTTCTTTGAGCGGGAAGGGATTGCTGCATTCTCCAATACCTTTGAAGACCTGCAAGCCATGCGTCAGTTGCCCGGACTTGCCAGCCAGGACCTGATGGATGAAGGGTATGGATATGGTGGGGAAGGAGACTGGAAGGTTTCCGCCATGACCAGTCTTGTCAAGCGAATGACCGAGGGAATGGGTGGAGGGACCACCTTCATGGAAGACTACACCTATCATATGGAGAAGGGTAACGAACTTTCGCTCGGGGCCCATATGCTGGAGATATGCCCCTCCATCACCAAGGAGAAGGCACGCATCGAGGTGCATGAACTAGGTATCGGAGGAAAGGAACCCCCGGCTCGTCTGGTTTTTGAAGGCCACCCCGGCAAGGCCGTGCTTGCCTCTCTTATTGACATGGGAGGGAGGCTCCGCCTCATTGTTCATGAGATTGAGGTCGTGAAACCCATCTACAAGATGCCCAACCTTCCAGTTGCAAGAGTCATGTGGAAACCTGAGCCGGACTTGTACCAAGCTGCCCATCTCTGGATTCTTTCTGGTGGGGCTCACCATGCAGTGCTCAGCTACGATGCAACAGCCGAGATGTTGGAAGACTGGTGTGAGATCATGGGTATTGAATTTGTCCATATCCATAAGGACCTTACGGTACCTGCCTTGAAGCAGCAGTTGTTCCTCTCTGATCTTGCTTGGAAACTTCGTTAAATACGATAAGGAAACACAAAAATAGGAGGTCGCATCCCCAGGGTTGCGACCTCCTTCTGGGTAAACAGGTTTGTTGCCTACTTCAGATGTGCTACTGCAGCCTTCTCAACAGGAAGTCCCTGCTTATAGCGTTCCAGGAAGCTGTTGAATCCTGCAATATCTTCCTCTGTGGGATCAACAGTGGAAATCTCTGCTGATCCAAATACCTTTTTCTCAAGGAATTCAGCAAGGGTTTCTTTTTCTTTTTGCACCATATAGGAAGCAAGAAGAGCGATACCCCATGCACCGCCTTCCCCTGCGGTCTTCAAGACCGAGATAGGAGTATGCAATGCGCTTGCCATCATCTTCTGTCCCACTTCCGCTGTCTTGAAGAATCCCCCATGCCCATTGATGGCATCGATGGAGACATGTTCTTCCTCAAAGAGAATATCCATGCCAATCCTCAATACTCCAAGAGCAGTGAAGAGTTGTGACCTCATGAAGTTTGCAAGTGTAAATGAGTTCTTTGTCTCCCTGACGAACAAGGGACGTCCTTCATTGATATCGGTCATGGTCTCCCCGCTGATGTAGTTGAACGGAAGCAAGCCCCCACAATCCTTGTCCCCTTCAAGAGCTTTGAAGAGTAATGTGTCATAGAACTCAGCTTTTGAGACCGAGAATCCCAAGGTTTGGACAACCTCATCAAAGAGGCGCATCCATGCATCGTACTCTCCGGTACAGTTATTCCCATGGCTCATGGCAACCAGGGAACCATCAGGGGTTGTGACAAGGTCAATGAACTTGTTGTAGCTTTTCGAAAGCGGTTTCTCAAGCACAATCATGGCAAAAACAGAGGTTCCTGCTGACACATTCCCTGTTCTCTTCGCCACTGCATTGGTGGCTACCATCCCGGTTCCTGCATCTCCTTCCGGTGGACAAAGCGGTGTTCCTGCTTCCAGGGTTCCCGTCGGGTCGATGCGTTTCGCTCCCTCCTCGCTCAAGGTGCCGGCGTGCTCTCCGGCAAGCAGGATGGAGGGGAGTATCGATGAAAGATCCCAAGGGAATTGATAGCTCTTTATTTGTTTGGAGAAGATATCAAGCATCTTTGTGTCATAGTGCTTGGTCTCTGTATCGATGGGGAACATGCCAGAGGCATCTCCCATTCCAAGCACTTTCTCTCCGGTAAGCTGCCAATGTACATAGCCGGCAAGGGTTGTCAGGAAGGAGATCTTATTGACATGCTTCTCTTCACTGATGATTGCATGGTAGAGATGGCTGATGGACCAACGCTCAGGAACAGGATAGTCAAACAGATTGCTCAATTCCTCAGCAGCTTTGGCGGTAATGGTGTTTCTCCAAGTCCTGAAGGGAACCAGCAGCTGATCATGCTCATCAAATGCAAGGTAGCCATGCATCATGGCACTGACACCCATGGATTTAAGCTTTTTCAAAGGAACCCCATAGGTATTCTGCACCGATTCCTGCAGTTTGGAGAAACAGTGGGAAATGCCTTTCCAGACATCTTCAAGGCTGTAGGTCCAAATACCATCAAGAAGGGTATTCTCCCAGTCATGCCCACCCTGAGCGATGGGTTGGTTCTCTGAGTTGATCAAAACTGCCTTGATTCTGGTAGAACCAAGCTCAATACCGAGCATTGTCTGACCGGAGACAATTTCTTGTCTAATCGCATTCTTCAGCATAAACTACTCCTTTCCGTAAGTATATCCTGTATAGCAGATTATGAAAAGCATGGAAACAAAAAAACAGCGGAAGAATTACCTCTTCCGCTTATGAGAAATACAGAAAGAATCGCTACATGACTGTGCCGTTCTTGATGATGGCATTCTTGTTTATGACAATAATTCCATCATGGATGGAGTACATGGCATAGTCGCCTTCCTGACGGGGAATGTCATCAATGCCTATACGGCATCCATCCCCGATGCGTGCATTCTGGTCAATGATGGCCTTGCGGATGATGGTTCCTCTACCAATGCCAATATTTGGGATACCTTTTTTCGCATTTTCCGCTTTCTGTTCCTGGGTTTCATAGAAGGATGCACCCATGCAGTAAACGCCATCCAAGGATGCCCCTGATTCAATGATGGTTCTGACACCGATGATTGAATTCACAATATAAGCATTCGTAATAATGGATCCCTCACTGGTGAGTGAATTCGAGATATTGCAGAAATTCACCTTCGTGGCAGGCAAGTGTCTTCGGTGGGTGTAAATCGGCATTCTCTCATCATAGAAGTTGAACTGTGGATTGATCGAGGCCAAATCGAGGTTGGTCTCATAGAATGCCTTGATGGTTCCGATATCCTCCCAGAATCCATCAAAGAGGTAGGTGGCAACCTTTCTCTGGTTGATGACATCGGGAATGATCTCCTTGCCGAAATCAGTTTTGTCGTTGTTCAGCACCTCTTCCATGGTTTTTGCATTGAAGATATAAATACCCATGCTTGCAAGGTACTCATTGCTCTGCTCTACATGCACACCAAGCGATTCGAACATGAAGTCATCTCCGACTTTGTACTCACTGATATCCAAATCAATTGCCGGTTTCTCATAGAACTTTGTGATCATTCCTTCCTTGTCACAGCCTATGATTCCAAGCCCGGTTGCTTGTTCCCTGCTGATCGGTTTAGATGCAATGGTCAGTTCAGCACCGCTCTTGACGTGTCGGTCGAGCATCTGACCAAGATCCATCCTATACAACTGGTCTCCACTGAGGATGATGTAGTAATCGGCGTTCTGGTCATGGAAGTGTTTCATGTTTTTGCGGACTGCATCAGCAGTGCCTTGGTACCAGGTATCTGTCTGATTGGTCTGTTCAGCTGCAAGAATCTCAACAAAACCTTGGGAAAATGTGTCAAAAATATAGGTATTGGAGATATGGTTATGCAAGGAAGCAGAGTTGAACTGGGTCAGGATGTAAATCTGCCTGATTTCACTGTTGATGCAGTTTGAGATTGGAATATCAACCAATCGATACTTTCCAGCAAAAGGAACAGCAGGCTTGGCACGGTCCATGGTCAACGGGTAGAGCCTTGTGCCCTTGCCTCCGCCAAGTACTATTGCTATCGTTTTCTCTCTTGTACGCATCTTAGTTCCCCCTTAGGCTGGATTCATATAGTGTTTGATATGCCTTTGCAGATCGCTCCCAGGAGCTATCCCAAAGCATACATCTCTCTCGTATCCCCTGTATCGTTTCCTGACCCTTCTGATACCATTGCAGGGCCCTCTGTACTGCTGTCAGTATACCATGAGCGCTCATGCTCTCAAAGAGAATACCGGTTCCCTTTCCAGGATCCTCATCCAGGTCGATAATGCTGTCGGCAAGTCCGCCTGTCTTTCTTGCAATGGGAATCGTGCCATAGCGAAGACTGTAGAGCTGGTTCAACCCACAGGGTTCATACCTGCTTGGCATCAGGAAGAAGTCTGCTCCCGCCTCGAGGCGGTGAGCGGCCTTGTTGCTGAATAGGATGTTGACTGAAAGGGTATCGTAGCGATTCCCAAGTTCTCTCAGTTTTTTCTCCATCTCTGAGTCCCCGGTGCCAATGAGAATCATCTGCATGGAGTGTTTCTGCAGCATCTCTTCCAGAACACAGGGAGAACCCTCAAGCAACTCCACAAATCCTTTCTGTTCTGCCAAGCGGCTGATCATGGCAAAGAGTGGTACCTCTGGGTCAACCGGTAGGTGAAACTCTTGTTGCAGTTCCCTCTTTACCAGTGCCTTTCCGCTTTGGTCCTCACGAGAGAAGTGATGTGCGATGAAAGCGTCTGTCATGGGGTTCCACTCATCAGGATCTATCCCGTTTATGATCCCCTCGAGGACTGATGATCGTTCAGTAAGCAGCCCTTCTAGAGAGCAACCGAACTCCTTGCTCTGAATCTCCTTTGCATAGGTCGGGCTTACCGTGGTAAGCCGATCCGCAAATTCAAGGCCACACTTCAGCATATTGGTTCTCTTGGTGGGTATATTCCCGCTGAACAGTTTTGGATCGGGGAGTATATCACATGAGAGCAACTCCAATCGACTGAACTCACCCTGGTAGGCAAGGTTGTGTATAGTCATTACGCTCTTTGTTTTCTGGTAGAATGCATCATTCTGAAGCTTGAGAAGATAGGGCAGGAATCCACAAGTCCAGTCATGGCAGTGCATGATATCGACCTTCCAGGCAAGTAACTTGCACAGTAACAGTGCAGCCTTGTTCAGGATGGTAAAACGCTTGAGGTTGTCATGGTAGGGCGTAAAAGAGGTATCCCCATAGATGCCTTTCCTGGCAGTAAATGCTGGATGTTGGATAAAATAGTAGGTTACCTTCCCCAGGGTTGTTTCCTTGAAGGTGACCGTTTCAGTGCTCCCCAAGAGGGAAATTTCTCCCTTGATCGACAGATCGGTGAAGGAGTCCGCCTTGATACTCCCATAGAGGGGGAGCACAACGCGCACATCCTCGCCGACCAGGGCGAGAGCATTCGAAAGTGCTCCAACTACGTCTGCAAGCCCTCCAGATTTACAAAAGGGTACAGCTTCACTCGATACCATGCATATATTCATGGTTCAATTAGAACACTAACGAGATGCCATCGTCAAGGAGATTTGTGTGATATATGAGTTAGGAAATGCCTGCTAGCGGTACGCATTTCCCTCCAATTCGTCTAGGTATTCACTTGCACAGTGGGCAGCAATCGCTCCATCACTGGCAGCGGTAACCAGCTGCCTGAATACTGTATCACGAACATCACCTGCTGCATACAAACCTGGGATTGATGTCTCCATCCTCTCGTTGGTTATGATATAGCCACTCTCATCCAGAACCTTCTTGTCCAGGAGCTCGGTCTGGGGGATCATGCCGACAAAGATGAAGACAGCGTCGAACTCTCGCTCATACTGTGTTTCATTCGCTAGGTCATTGAGCAGGACTGAGGTAACCTTATCTCCGTCTCCATTGATCCGCTCAACCGTATGTTGCATCACCAGCTCTATGTTTTTGTTTCTTTCAACCTGCTCTACCAGATGGTCCTGAGCTCTAAAGCGGTCTTTTCTGTGGATCAAGGTCACATGTTCGCTCAGCTTTGAGAGGTAGATTGCATCGGTGAGTGCAGTATCTCCTCCACCGACAACGAGTATTCTCTTTCCCTTGAAGAACGGGCCATCGCAGGTTCCGCAGTAGGAGACACCCTTCCCGTTGTACTTCTCTTCGCCCTCAACACCAAGGTGACGGTGTTTTGCACCGGTTGCAAAGATAACAGATTTCGCCTGGTAGGTCTCCCCGTCAGCTGTTTCTGCGGTAAATGTATCGCCTTCCTTCTTAAAGGAATGAACCGTTGCATAGACCAAATTTGCGCCGAAAGCCTCTGCTTGTGCATGGAACTTCATACCAATTTCATATCCACTGATGGGTTTTTCGAAACCAGGGTAGTTCTCAATCATATCGATGTACATGGTCTGTCCACCCGGAGCAATAGACTCCAAAAGGGTAACCGATCGACCAGCACGTGCTGCATATTGGGCAGCAGACATTCCTGCAACCCCTGATCCAATGATCAGTACATCTTGTTCAATCATGTGAAACCTCCAAAGAATGGATTGTATGTAATAATGCGATCTCAGCGTCACTTTTTCGGACATAGACGGGGCCTTTGCCTCTATCGTCTTCTCCTTTTGCAACGTATGTCTCTCTGCCCAGATCCGCAAGTGCCAAACCGAAATTGCCACCATGGTACGGCTCAATCTCTGTTTTGGCCTGTATCTTTTCACCCAGCTTTGCAAAGAGCTGCGGGGCATCGGCTCCGGTAAGCAGGATTGTTGGATACCCAGAAATCAACTGCTCAATCTGTTCTGTGTTGATATCGAGATCTTCACTCCTGCGCTCTCCATGTACTGAGAGGGCAGCATAGAAGCGTTGCTTCTTTGCATCGATTACCGACAAGACGACACCTGGGTAGTGCCTGACTGCTTTCTGGTAGACATCAAGCGTTGGAACAGAGACCAAGGGGATCTCATTGGCAAGAGAGATGCCTTTGAGTGTGCTCATTGCTATCCTGAGTCCGGTAAAGGAGCCAGGACCACTGGTGCAGACCAGCAGGTCGAGTGTTTGTACAGGCACCCCGCTACGAGAGCAAAGTTCCATGATTTTGGTCATCAGGAGCTCAGAGTGTTTGTTTCCAAGAGTCGTGGCACAGGTATCGTAAAAGACAGGTCTCTCGTCCTCAAAGCGCACAAGAGCAAGATACATCACTGATGTGGAGGTATCGCAAGCGAGTACGTTCATTTCTGGACCCCTTCAAGGGTGATACTGCGGTCTTGGTTAGGCATAATTCTAATATGCACAAAAATTGTTGAATCGGGAAGCAACTCCTCAATTTTTTCACTCCACTCAATGAGCGTAACCCCTTGTCCATAGAGAAACTCCTCTCCGCCCATCATTTCAAACTCTTCAATGCCTCCAATACGATAGAGGTCCATATGGTAGAGGGGAAGTCTTCCCTCATACTCTTGGATGAGTGTAAAGGTAGGACTGACGATGGCTTCCTCAATACCCAGTCCTTCTGCCAAGCCCTTGGCAAAAACGGTTTTTCCCGAACCAAGGCTTCCCCTGAGTGAGATGACACTCCCTGGTTTACACCCCTGTGCAATACTGCGACCGAGAGCGCGAGTCTCCTCTTCCCCATGGGTTGTCACTGTCATTACTTTTCATCCTCAAATGAGTAGTCAGGCAGCAGGTCATCAGTATCCTCTCTTCCTTGGATGGAGAATGGCTTCTCTTCCTTGACCTGATTGATGACCTCCTCAGCACTGACATACTCCTCAACAACTGGAGAGGAGAGTGCTTCACCGCTCTGGTTCTGGTAGTCCTGCATCAGTTGGATGATCACCGGATCCTTGGGATCGATCCCGCGGGCAAGCTCAAGATACTTGCGTGCATCATCCAGCTCACCGTCCTTCAGGTGAAGGTAGGCAAGATTGCTTACCAAGGTGATGTTCTCCTGATCGAGGTCCACCGCTGTATTCAAATAGGTCTTTGCCAATTCACTCTTTCCTGTTTCCAGGCTGCAGAGTGCAAGTTCGTTGTAAATGTCACTGCTTCCCTTTGTATAGGCAAGCGCCTGTACCAGGGCCTGCTCAGCTTCCTGGAAGCGGGAGAGCCTACGCAAGGCCCAACCTTTCAGAAACCAAGCATTCCAGACTCCCTCATTGTTTTTTAGGTAGGAAGATAAGAGTTCAAGTGCTTTTTCCTCATCATTCATTTGAATGGAATCATACGCTTGCATGAGTTGTGCATCATCGTTGAGTTTGGTATTGATGTCACGCATTATCTTCTGCACGTGTCGTTTCTTCTCGTCATCCTCTGCCAGTGACAGATAGTGGTCAAGGTACTCTTTTGCAAGTTCAACATTGCCTTGATAGAGGTGGAAGAATCCAATTTCACTGTAGAGAGCGGCATCTTCTCCCACGAGTTCCAAGCCTTCCTGCAAGGTGTTCAGCATCTTCTGCTGGTAGAGGTCCCAGACCTCTCCTTTCTTTTCATCCTGGGTAGCCATCCTGCTGTAAAGCGTCGCTAGATTGATGAACGAGGCACTCTGGGGTGCCAGGCGTATGACCGAGAGGAACAACTCCTCTGCAAAGGGATAGTTACCTTTTTTTTCCTGGGCAATTGCCGCCAGGGTTAGTTCTTGTGGTGCGTCCGGCTGGACTGCAAGCACGAAATCACGATAGTAGGAAGCATGCTCATGTTCCCAGTTGTAGGCGATGATTTTCAGCATACCTGAGACAATGAGCTCAAGGGATATCTCGGTGGAGTTGTCTATCTGTGTCTTGCCATCGGGCAGCTGTACGGGGATCTTGATGGAGCTGTCGACATGAAATGAACCGATATCGCGTTCCATCGAGGAGGGGAGTGAAATGAAGATACAATGCTTCAAAGGGTTTTGTTGTTCTGTCATGGGGTATGGTTTCCTGTATGCAAGAGAAAACCTGCGGTGCCGTACCCGGAGAATGCTCTTGAACCTATGGTTCAAGGGGGAAACCAGTTTGGCTGAAAATTCTGTTCCATTAAACACCAAAAGGTGTTGGATCAATGCAAATCAGCTATGCCGCATCCCATTTGTGTATGTTGAGCCAAGAGACTATGGCTCCAGGCGCACACCGCAGGCAAATAACTTGTCAAATATCGGAGCAGGTGTCTGCTACACCTACATCGTACAATAAGAACCCACTTTGTAAAAGGGGGCATAGATAATAAAACGGGACCCGAAGGCCCCGTTTACGACAGTGTCCAGACACGTGGACAAAGCATCAGAGAGAGGGACTGTCCTCCAGAAGGGCATCCAGGTCAACTTCCTCATCAGAGAGGGCGTCACCACTGGTAAATCCATCCGCAGCTTCCAGCTCAATCTGGGTATCGTCAAGGAGGGGAACGTCATCCAGTCCTTCGATGGTAGACAGATTGTCCATGGCGTTTGCAATACTCTCTTCAATAAGTTTGTTGCTCGTCTGGAAACTCTCAACGTACTCTTCAAGCTCAGCATTATGTGCATGTACCAAATCAAACTTTTCCTGCAACTCTTCCTTCTCCTTGCGGAGCATGGCAATCAGGCCTGCAGCCTTCTTGGTTCGCAGTTCAAGCATTTTTACCGAATCGACAACTGACATGGTTCCTCCTTACAGCGTCTGAACGATTTGCCTTGATCTAGTTCTCCAAGGCAACCTTGACCTGGGCAACGAGAGCAGAGAAAGCAGCCTTGTCCTCAATAGCCATATTGGAGAGCGCTTTTCTGTTGATCTCGATGTTGGCAAGCTTCATGCCATGCATGAACTGGGAGTAGTTGAGACCCTCAGCGTGCACAGCAGCGTTGATTCTTGCGATCCAGAGCTTGCGGAAGTCCCGCTTGCGCTCTTTACGACCACGATAGGCATACTGGCCAGCCTTTGCAACTGCATCTTTTGCAACACGGTTGTTCGTGCTTCTGCGGCCATAATAGCCTTTTGCCAGTTCAAGAATCTTCTTTCTTCTGTCTTTGCGTTTCGTTCCGTCTACTGCTCTAGGCATATCCCACCCCCCTTACGCGTACGGAAGCATCGATTTTGCTCGTTTTGCTTCCATGTCGGCGAGGATTCCAGTTGCACGCAAGTTAGCCTTGCGCTTACTGCTCTTCTTGGTGAGGATATGGCGAAGACCCTGCTTTTTATAGCGGACCTTTCCCGTTCCAGTCACACGGTACCGCTTGGCAGCGGATTTTCTTGTTTTCATCTTGGGCATTGTAGTGCACCTTCCATTTTTGCGCTCGCAAGGAACAAGAACCCCTTGGAGCTGCATATTCACCATCCCATGCGGGATACTGTTACTGAGTCTTTTTCTTGCCCGATCCGGCGTTGCTTTTGGTAGGACTGACAATCATGCTCATCATCCTTCCTTCCATCATCGCTCCTCGGTCAAGGTTGTACCCTACACCATTTTCAGTGAGCTGGGCAAGTATCTTGTCCAGGACAACCTTTCCCAGTTCGGTATGGGCAAGTTCACGGCCACGAAAGCGTATGCTTACCTTGACCTTGTTCCCTTCCTCCAGGAAGTCACCGATGAACTTTGATTTGGTCTCAAGATCGTGTTTCTCGATCTTGGGCTGCATCCGGATTTCCTTCATCTTGATGATGTTCTGGTTCTTCTTGGCTTCTCTCATGCGTTTTTCTTGCTCATAGCGATACTTACCATAATCAAGAATCTTGCAAACCGGTGGTCTCGCGTTGGGGGATACCTCCACCAAATCCAAGCCCAGTTCATCTGCAAGCGCGACAGCGTCATAGACGCTCATTATACCTTTCTGATTGCCATCTGCATCAATGACGAATACTTCTCGTGCACGGATCTGCTTATTGATCCTCAAATCCTTTGTAGCCAATCGATCTCCTTTGTTTTCGGTGAAAACCATGTAGTTGAAGGTAAGTCAGCCTAAAGGGCCGACGCAAAACAATATACCATATGCTGAGGAAGTGTGTCAAAGTGTCTTCCCCAGGTACTATGCGAAAAAGGCCACTAGGTATTCCAGTGGCCTTTCAAGCAGGACAAGAACTTATGCGTGGTTCGCAGAACCTAGGACATTGATGTTCTTGTGGATGTACATCTTCTTAAGCTCAGCACGAGCTGGTCCGAGGTACTTGCGTGGATCAAACTCGCCCGGCTTCTCAGCCATGGTCTTGCGGATAAGAGCGGTCATGGCAAGTCTTCCATCGCTGTCGATGTTGATCTTGCAGACTGCACTCTTGGCTGCCTTTCTGAGCTGTTCCTCTGGAATTCCTACGCTGTCCTTGAGTTGTCCACCGTACTGGAGGATCATATTGACATACTGCATAGGAACGGAGGAAGAACCATGAAGGACAATGGGGAACCCAGGAAGCTGCTTTTCAATCTCTTCAAGGATGTCAAAGCGAAGCGGAGGGGGAATCAATACTCCTTCCTCATTGCGGGTGCACTGGCTGGGTTCAAACTTATTTGCTCCGTGGCTGGTTCCAATTGAGATGGCAAGGGAGTCACAACCGGTGCGGTTGACGAAGTCTACAACTTCCTCAGGCTTGGTGTAGTGGCTGACTTCAGCAACGACATCATCCTCGATGCCAGCAAGAACACCCAACTCACCCTCAACGGTTACATCACGCTGATGAGCATATTCAACAACCTTCTTGGTGAGGGCGATATTCTCTTCATAGGGGAGGTGGGAACCATCGATCATAACAGAGGAGAACCCGTTGTCGATACACTCTTTGCAGGTCTCGAAGCTATCGCCGTGGTCTAGATGCAGGACGATGGGGATTTCACAACCAAGTTCTTTTGCGTACTCGCCGGCACCGCGGGCCATGTTCCTCAGAAGGTTGATGTTGGCGTAGTCACGTGCGCCCTTGGAAACCTGGAGGATAACGGGAGATTTGGTCTCGACGCAAGCCTGGATAATTGCCTGCAGCTGCTCCATATTGTTGAAATTGTAAGCGGGAATTGCATACCCACCCTTGATGGCCTTTGCGAACATGTCCTTGGTATTAACCAGTCCGAGTTCCTTATAGGATGTCATAGGTTACTCCTTGTATAATGGTAGGTTCTTTTCGGTACAAATGTAGCTAATATGCAGGATGTGGTCAACCTATGTTCCTCTGTTTCTTGACCGAGGGCAACACGATTGGTACAGTTTGGGCCATGAGAAGGTCATTCCTGTTGCTCTTGGCAGTTTGTGTGTTGCTCTGTGCAACAACCATCGCTTTCCTCTATTTCCTTCCACGGGTGACCTTCTTGGTCGATAGCCACTATCGTGAGACAGTCTTGGCTGTCCAACAGCGGAAGCTCTTCTTGAGGTTGCTTACAAAAGGATATCTCTTGGATGTGATGGAGGTTTCTCTAGAGGCAGATACAGAACTACTAAGCAATCAGCGCCAAAGAAACGGGGACTACCACATTGCCAGCCCATTAGTCAGCAATCTTCTTGCTGACAATTCAATCTGCAATGAGCTGGCTATTGTCGGACAGGGGCCTGGGCACCTTTCAACTTCCTTCAAACGGTATTGGATAGAGGATGCCTCTTCCATGCTCGAAGGGTATAGTCCTTCCAGCCTGCTTGCCGTTTTGGCCCTGGATGGCAACAAGCTCTCTCATAATGGGTATTTCCCCAGAGACCTTGTTATCCAGAAACAGGAATCTGAGACAGATGCTGACTATGTAATTCGTCTAAAGAAAGTCCTTGATGATCGAAAGGTTTTCATCCTTGTTGCCCCAACGCTCGGGCCCTGGGCTATAGCGTTGCTGAAGGATCCTTCCCTGCAGTGGATAGTGGGAGCTTCCTACATGCACATGGTACCCAAGAGTCAGTTGCAAGCAGTCCTTATCCCTGATCTGGAAAAAGCTGTAACCGACTTGCTGACAAAAGAGAGGGATATGCAAACCCTGTCGTGGACCTCTATTTCGCCTTGAGAAACGATTGGAAGTTGTTCTGTATCTGGTGTATCAAGTCGGTAAGTTCCACCCCTCTAAGTTCCGAAGCAAACCGGTAGATATGCTCCATGTTCAACGGGGTATTGGTTCTTCCCCTCATTGGATTTGGGCTGAGGTAGGGGCTGTCTGTTTCCAGAAGAATCCTCTCGATGGGTATCTTGGTAAAAATTTCTTGCATTTCCCTGTTTGCCTTGTAGGTCAGGGGTCCTGCGAAAGAGAGGAAGAATCCCTTATGGACAGCCAGCTTTGCAAGCTCATAGCTACCTTGGAAGCAGTGAAACACTCCCTGTCTGGAGAATCCGCGGCTCCTGAGCAGTGTGATGAATTGGTCATCTGCTTCCCGGTTGTGGAATATGACGGGGAGGTTTCTTTGTTCTGCAATTTCAATCTGTGAGAGGAGAAGTCCTTCCTGCGATGCTTTGCTCCCGTAGTCCCAGTGATTATCCAACCCAATTTCTCCGATGGCTACCACACTATTTGCGCTCAATTCTCTTTCGAGAATCTCTATCTGTGTTTCAATGGGATCATCACCTTCTTGCAGACCCCAAGGGCCAATTCCTCCGCTCAGGTGAATAAAAGGGTATGCTTTGAAACGATCTGAGCGATAACTAAGGTCACCAGCATTGAGCCCGATGTCGATACCGCCCAAGGAGTGTTCCTGCATGGTTGCAAGAAGGGATGGTAGTGAAATGCCCTTACGTTCCATGGACAATAAATGGAAGTGTGAATCAATCATCTGATGGGGGAGTGTCTGCATGTGTTCTGTTATAACTCAGCACAAGCATTGTTGCAAGGTTCTTCATTTTCCAACGGAGCGAGAGGAAAGGAACCAACATGATGGTTCTTCTCCCGAGCGAGTGCAGGGAAAGCACGGTGAGATACCCCGTCCCTTGGGGTGGAAAAGGAGGCAACGCCTCCTGGGTTCAGGAGGTATTGATACCTTTCATTTTTCATTGGTTATTCGATATAACTCGTGATAGACTCACACTATGAATACCCTTGCAGTTGTGTTCTATTCATTGGAAGGTCATACGAAGTATTTGGCGGAGCATCTTGCACAGAGATTGGATGCTGACCTTTTCCAAATTCACCCAAAAAAACCGTATCCAACAAAGGGGTTCGCCAAATTCTTCTGTGCAGGAAGGGATGCAAGTCTCAGGCGAACTATTGCACTACAGAGGCCTCTTCCTGATTTTGCAGACTACTCGGTGGTACTGCTCTGTACCCCCATTTGGGCTGAGACGACCAGTGCCCCAGTGTATTCATTTCTCACACAGACCAATCTTTCTTCCAAGCGACTCTTCTTCATCGCCACCTGTAGCGGAGGACCCGCCAAGCGTTGCTTCCAGAGAATGCGAAAAGCTGCTTCAAAAGGGGCAACAGTTCTGGGGGAAGAGCGGTTTGTACACCCCAGTGATGAAACTCGTACGCGAGATGAAGCGCAGATTGCCTCAATCTGCAGCTTAGTCAACGAGTATAGCGAGGAAAGAATCAGATGAGCGGTATGCATTTTGATGTGCTGGTTGCCGGTGGTGGGTTAAGCGGTTTGAGTGCTGCCTCCTTGCTTGTAAAACGGGGTGTAAGGGTTGCTGTTGTCGACAAGGCAACCCACCCTGGAGGGAGTTGTGGTGCTTTTAGACGTGATGACACGCTCTTCGACCAAGGATCCTCCATGCTTTTTGGTTGGGGAGAAAAGGGATTCAACGCACACCGATTTCTCTTCAACTGCTTAAAAGAGCCCATAGACATCATTCAGCATGAGTTGCTCTACTGTATCCATTTTGGAGAAACCAAGGTGAGGTTCTTTCCCGACATAGAACAGTTTATTGAGGAACTAATTCCCCTGTTTCCTCATGAGGAGAAGAGCCTGAGAAGGTTCTATCATGATATGGAGAGGCTTTATACCCATGTGATGGTGGAAAACCCTTCCTATACCACCCCAGATGAGGTGGATAAGAAAGCTGCCCTTGCTTCGATGCGTCGCCACCCTATTTCCTACATCAAGTTTCTTTCTTACTTGAACAAGAGTGCAAGATCGTTACTGGCAAAGTACTTCTCAGACCCGAAAATCTTCAATTTCTTTGACAAGCTTACCAGTACCTACTGTTACACAACGGTAGAAGAATCCCCTGCCATTCTTTCCTCGGTGATGTTTGTGGACAATCATGTGGGGGGGAGTTATTATCCGGCCGGCTCTACGCTCTTTTTGCCGGGTAAGCTGGAGAAGGTCATCGAAGAGGGTGGCGGAACGATGATCAATAAGACTGAGGTGATCTCCTTTTCTGCTCATCAAGGAACTATAACCGGTGTGCATCTTTCTGATGGAAGAGTATTGACTGCTGATCAAATTATTTATAGTGGAACAGTATGGAACTTATATGAGAAACTACTTCCTGAGGAAGCTACAACTGAACAAAGAAGAACATGGGCAAGGAACCAAGTACCCACCTATGCGAGTGTTGTCTTGTATCTTTTGGTCGACAAGGAAGCACTCGATGAAGCGACCATTGCCGTTGAGATGTTGATCGGAAGCATGGATGCACTCGATGAAGCGGAAGTAACTGCCTATATTCCAAGTGTTGATGATAAAACAATTTGTCCAGAGGATGCGCATGTAGTGATAGCTATCGGTCCTTCCTTTGGTGCGTGGATGAACTTGGCTGATGATGCCTACCAAGAGAGAAAGGCAAATGAGATTGAGCGATTGCTTGGTGTGCTGGAGAAACGCTGGCCGAAGATCAAAAAGCATGTGAGGTATTGCGAGCTTGCCACTGCTAAGACTATCGAGCGATACACCATGAAAAATGGGGGAGCTGTAGCAGGACCGAAGCAGATGTTGGGAAACCATATGTTCAAGCGGTTGCATATCCGAACTGAATTCTCCAATCTCTTTTGCTGTGGAGAGTCCACGGTCATGGGCACAGGGACTCCAACGGTAACAACCAGTGGAATAGCTGCTGCAAATGCGGTGTTGAAGCAACGCTCGCTTGAACCCTTTGTGTATGACAAGAATAGAGAAGAGTACGTGCGTCTTATAAAACCTCCCTTCACAAAGGAGATGCTCTTTGCTGAAGACACGGTTGAGCTCCGTGAGGTTCGACATGCTGCCAGGCGTTGTCTCTACTGTGAGCATCCATCCTGTTGCGAAGGGACTGATCTGGACGTACCTGGCATCATGAGACGGGTGACTGTGGGCAATCTGGAGGGTGCAAAGCATCTACTGGCATCTGCTGACATGGATGTGTATACCGTACTTGAGGCTTCCTGTATCAGGGAAGAACCAGTATCGATTGGGAGGATTTGTACATTTCTGAAACAGCTACCGGACCACCTCAGAAGAGATTAGCCGGAGCATGCCACCATCAAAAATACCAGGTTTTCCCCGAGCTTCAATCATGATGAAGTGGCCTCTATCAGCTTCTGTGGTGGTGTATTCCAAATCTGTTTCTCCCTCCAGTAGAGTTTTTTGCTCAAAGTCGTCAGAGGCAAGCCGGTACCACTGATAGGTAAGCCCATCCTCTAAAACACTATCATCGGCTACAGCCCATACCGTGAATGAGGCCGATAAGCCGTACCCTACATTGGGGGCCATGACTCCAGTATTGGCTAGAGACTCATCAAGGCCATGATATCTGAAGTAATAGGGGTCATATGCATGAGGGGCGAACATGGTATTTGAGACCTGTCCATCATAGGTCCCACCGGTAATCTTGAGGCGTACATGGCAGTCAGATCCCAGATTGACACTGAAGTTGTCTTGTGTGGTGGCGCTGGTTTCCAAAACTTCAGAGTAGTAGATGAAATTCTCCCATGTTGTCCCGTCTGCAGAGGTCTGGAGTGTGTAAGAACCAGCTCCTAGATCAGCAGGTGGAGCAAACCAGATATCTACACTACTGGTTCCTGAAAGTTTGTCGCTCTTTTTCGCGATGAGAAGATTAGTTGGCGTGATGAGCAGATCATTCGAATCATCTTCAGCATCTGAAGTGGGAGTGTCATCACAGCCGGTGAACACTAGAAGCAGAATCGTCAATACCAGTATGAATCGTCTTGCCATAGGGGTACCTCATAGCGTACATGAACCTACGAATAACTACGACACATTCAATGATATGTAAAGTATATGCTTGCTTTTCACGCATTAACAAGAGAGATACCCTCCTGTAGTATGGAACTGAAGTCCTTTTTTGGCTGCCTGCTGTACTGTTTTCTGTAAGCTGGTGGTTGCCTTGAAAGAAAGGGCATCGGCTTCAGTGAACCCAAAGCCGAAAACCCGTTCATAGATTTGCGGAATTTCATGCACTACCGGGAATTTCTTGAATCGATGCATGAAGTCTCTGATGTTGCTCTCTTGGCTGGTTACGAATTCCAATGCGGGATCTAGAAGCCATGAGGAACAGGCAATACTTTGGATTGATGGGTAATATGTTTTTGCAAGTGTCAGGGATTCTTCAACGGATGACGGGGAAAGAGGGCTGCCAGAGGGAATGTGCAAGTGCAGGACTTGGCTCTGAGTCTCAACTAGCAAGCGAAGATGTTCCAAGGGTAGTTGTGTGGTTTGTTTTTCAATCGTACCCTGCCTGGGATCCACCAGATGACCAGTGATGTGGTTTGCATCCTTGATGAGTGTGGTAGGAAAAACTGCATGCTGATTATCCGTGAGATAGCCATCCCTGTCACAGAAGAGTCCACTGTTGGCAAACATGTGTTGCGAACCATCCAAGATGTTTTGGTACAACTGGAAGGGATAGTCAAACGTATTTGGCTCAAACTGAAGTCGTCCAAGTCGGAGGATATTTGCACAGAGATGTCTGCTGATCCAGAACACTCGGTCCAATCCAATTTCCCCGTTATGTTGGGATGCATACTGGTCTACCCAGAGACGAACATCCTTCAAGGTTGCATCCCTGACAGTCTCGTTTATCCCAGCCTCTGCGTATACCGATTTGACAACATCCTCCACCTCAAGGATCAACAAAAGTGGATACAGCGCCCCAAAGTGTTGTAGCGTATCGTCTAGAATGGTTGCTGCATTACTGGAATCCCTTTCTGAGATTGAAGCAGAGAGGTCAGCAACCCGCTGTGTATGGTCACTGCCTAAATCTGCAGATTGCAGAAAATCCTTACTAGCCTGAAGCTGGTTTGTACCTAAACCAAATGCATTACTGTCCATAGGGTGAGCTTGCCTTAGGATGGAAGTAGGGTCAAGTAGAGGAGAAAGAGGCTGAGAGGATGTGATTCTATGGTTTTGCAGAATTAAAAGTTTGTGTGCAGGGAATTCTCTTGAGTTTCATGGTTTTTCACTAGGAATGCATGAGGCACAGATGATACTATACATGGAATAAGGAATGAGTAATGATACCAAGGATATTTGCACTATATGCGGAACGATCAGAGTTCTTCTTGGAACTTATGGCCCAACATGTGTATATTACCTTGCTCAGTGTGTCCATTATCACCGTAATAGGCTTGTTGCTTGGTGTCTTGATGAGTAAGCATCCACTAGTAGCTGGTATTGTGCTCAGACTGACAAGCTTTCTCTATACAATCCCTTCGATTGCATTGTTTGGGATCTTGGTCTCTGTTACTGGTATCGGACTTAAAAGTGCTGTTATTGCGATAGTGCTGTATGGTTTATTGCCGATGATCCGTAATACCTATACAGGGTTGCAGGAAGTCTCTCCAGATATTTTGGAGGCAGCACTGGGCATGGGAACCAGCAAATGGCAGCTTCTTGTGAACATCAGGTTCCCTCTGGCACTTCCTGTAATATTCAGTGGTTTCAGGACCATGGTGGTTATGACCATTGCCCTTGGAGGTATTGCCAGCTTCATTGGAGCCGGTGGTATGGGTAGGGCTATTTGGCGTGGTATTTCAACCAATTTCCCCGAGATGACCATAGCAGGTAGTCTTTTGATTGCACTTTATGCAATTGTCTCAGATATTGTACTGGAAATTATTGAACGCCACGTTCGCTCTCGATTTCTTGGACAGGGAGAAAATACTCATGCGTAGGAATATCAGCATACTCATTGCCTTGCTCTTGCTATTTGTGGTCTTCATGGGATGCTCACAGGAAAAAGATACTGTTGTACTGGCAAGCAAGCCCGTAACTGAGCAGTTTATCCTTGCTGAGATACTGACACAACTCATAGAGACACACTCAGACATTTCGGTTGAGCAGAAGTTGGGGATTGGTGGTGGAACATCAAACATCCATCCAGCGCTTCTCAAGGGTGAAATAGATCTCTATCCGGAATATTCAGGAACGGGGTGGTTGTTTGTACTCAAGGAAGACCCGATCAGTGATGCCAATACACTGTATGAAACAGTGAAAGCTGCGTATGACTCTGAAATGGATCTCCACTGGAGCGGGCTCTACGGGTTCAACAATACCTATGGGATAGCGGTCGCAACAGAAGTGGCTGAGCAGTATGGATTAAGAACGGTCAGTGACCTTGCCAAGGTAAGCAGTAATCTCACCTTCGCAGCCAACCCGGATTTTCTTGAGCGTGATGATGGCTTTCCTGGGTTGATGGCAGCCTATGGGCTTTCCTTTGGCGATATCAAGGAGATTGATATTGGATTGCGCTATGAGGCAGTGAAGAGTGATGATGTGGATGTCATTACTGTTTTTTCCACTGATGGGAGACTGCAGAGTGAGCCGGTCGTGGTTCTGGAGGATGATGCATCCTATTTTACCAGTTACCATGCTGCAACTATCATTCGCAATGAGACGTTGAAAAAATACCCAGAGCTTGATGGAGTCCTTGAACGCTTGACTGGCAAGATTTCCAATACCGAGATGATTGAGATGAACTACTTGGTGGAGATTGAGAAGAAAGACCCTAAGCAGGTAGCCAAGGATTTCTTGACCAGGAAAGGATTGTTGTAATGTCGGCAGCGATTGAGTTTGAACATATCAGTAAGGCGTATACTCCTGGGGAAGTGGTTCTGGAAGATATTAATCTTCGAATTGAGCAAGGTGAGTTCGTCATTCTGCTTGGGCAATCAGGATGTGGTAAGACCACATTGCTCAAGTTGGTAAACAAACTGCTTGCATTCGATACTGGGTATCTTAGGATCCATGGGAAGAAACTCAGTGAGTATCAGATTGAGGAGCTTCGTCGTTCCATTGGGTATGTTATCCAGCAAATTGGTCTGTTTCCCCACATGCCGATCTGGAAGAACATCAGTTATGTCCTGAAGCTCCAAAACAAGAGCAAGGAAGAACAGAGAAACAGGGCGAAAGAACTTATTCGTTTGGTAGGACTTTCTGAGGAATATTTGGATAGGTACCCTCGTCAGCTCAGTGGTGGGCAGAAGCAACGGATCGGGGTAGCTCGTGCTCTTGCTGCTAATCCTTCAATTGTACTCATGGATGAACCATTTGGCGCAGTAGATGAACAGACTCGTACCCAGTTGCAGGATCAATTCAAGCAGATACATAACCAACTCCACCAGACAATACTCTTTGTCACGCATGATATTCATGAGGCATTTCGCCTGGGGACAAGGATTGTGCTCATCTCGGATGGGAAGATTATTCAGGAGGGGACAAAGGAAGATCTGGTGTTTCATCCCAAGCACCCATTTGTCCGTTCCTTTCTTGGGCTAAAAGGATTTTCTGCACTGTTTGATGAACAAGTGATGGCTAAGCTCTACCACCGGATAGAGAAGGGTGAATTGAGCATGGATGGGTGTGTTGCCTATCTGGAAGGGAAGAAAGAACCATAACCCGGATATAAAAGAACTTACTCTGTTCACGGGGTTGTCAATAGTTTTGTGTAATTGATTTTCTATAGTTTTACTCTTCATTCCATGGTGGGTGTTCTTTTCTACTCCAAGTGGTTCTTATCTTCCAAATCCTTTATTTTACTATTGCTGTATCTTGTTATAGATTGTAGATTTATGCCCAGGAGCAATGACAGCATTTTCTTTGGGCATATGAGACAGTGTATTGAGTTGCTCTCCACCAGAATCTAGCTTTTTTCAAGATGTTGTCTACCGCTCTGGTTGATGCATGTATTGCATGGGAGATGCAATCGAGGAACCAGAGAATTCACTCTGCACTATCAAGTGTACCCATGTGGATTCCTTCAAGAATGGAATAGTAGCCATCTTTCTCCTTTTGGACTTGTGCTTACATACTGTAAAAGCATTTTCCTGTACCGTCAGATCTATTAAGCATCATATCAGCGATGGTTCTTGCAAGTCTTGCATTCCCATCCTCGAGAGGGTGGAGTGTAATGAACCAAAAGAGCACGATTTTCGTCGTCTCCTGATTTCTTGAGACAGCTTTCAAGTGTTCCCCTTTCATTGCAATGAAACGTATGAGGTTCTCTGAGATTACCTGCCAATTTTTTTCTCTCTACAATCCAAATCCAATCTTTTCCTGCGGCCCAGGACTTTTCCCTGTAAAAAAACTGGTGTCTGCCAGAGGTTCGAGTAAGGATTCTTTGTTCCAGGTAAAATATAGCCATATAAATATGTTCATAGTTATACATATCTAATCTACGCAAATGCAATGAGAATGGTACGATCACCGGTTTTGATACATAGCTAAATGCGATAAAACTGGATTAGTGTCACTCTGAGTGGTATAATTTGGCATATAAACAAAGAAGCTTGCACCAAGCAAGCTCCCAGTACGCACATCGCGTGGTCCCGAAGGACGGTGTGAATAAATTTTTATTTGAACACTAGGTGTTGATTAAATATTTACACCAATTGATAGGAGATGTCAAGATGAATACAGCTGTCAGCAAAGATTTACATGATTCAGACTATTACCTTGGGCTTGATATTGGAACAGCCTCAGTAGGTTGGGCCATTACAAATCCAGATTATGAGTTGGTAAAGAAGCATCGGAAATATCTTTGGGGAGTAAGACTCTTTGATACTGCCAATACTGCTGCAGAGAGACGGCTTCACCGTGCTGCACGTCGTAGACATCAGAGAAGGCTGCAAAGACAAAGGCTTTTAAAAGAAATATTCCAATATAAAATTGCTGAAGTAGATCCTCTTTTTTTTGAACGTTTGAAGGAGAGCTCATATCATACTGAAGACAGAAGTGGAAATTTCCTATCCACACTCTTTAATGATGAGTCATTCAAAGATTCTGACTATTTTGCGAAGTTCCCAACTATCTTTCATCTGAGAAGTCATCTCATTCATCACCCTGAAGAGAAACCAGACATTAGGATTCTCTACCTAGCAATCCATAGCATCTTGAAGCATCGGGGGCATTTTCTGTTTCCAGGGGAGTCATTGGAAAGTGTTTCGTCTTTCAATCTTCTGCTGGATGCATTGCTGAAGAATGTAGAAGACTCTCTACAATGCGTTCTCCATGTATCTTGTTCTTCTGAAAGTTTAGGGGCAATTCTGAAAAAGAGAAGGAGAACAGATAAAAAGAATGAGTTGTTGAAGGTCCTTGCACTCACCCGTACAACAGAGGAAGAGATAGAGGGAACACCCAAAAAGCTTACGTCAGAGTTGGTAAAAGCGCTCTCAGGGACTCCTTTCAAACTCTCACTGCTTTTTGAAAACGAAAGTTATAAAGATTGTGAACAAGACAAGATTGAGTTTGATAAAGAAGGTTTTGAAGACTTGAAAGAGTCCCTTGAAGTGTTGCTTGAGCCGGAAGAATACGCCCTGATAGAGACTCTTGAAGGAATATATAACTGGACACTTTTGTCAGATATCTTGAATGGAGAGAAGTTCATCAGTGATGCAAAAGTTTCCAGCTATGAGGAACATAAGAATGATTTAAAACAATTGAAGCTATTGGTAAAGAAGTATGCAGGTAGTCGATACTATAAGGCATTCAAGGATCCTTCCATACAAAATAACTATGCTCATTATATTGGAACAGGAAACAAATCAGGAAAGAAGGTTCAGGTTGTTCACAAGGGTAAATGTTTGCAGGAGGACGTAAATAAATATTTGTACAATCTCCTTAAGCCCTATCAGAATGATGGGGATAGTCATTTGGGTGGCATGCTAGAGAAGCTTGAGCAGAAGAGAGCTCTTCCAAAACAGCGAGTAAGAGACAACAGGGTGATACCCTACCAACTACATTTGAAAGAGCTTCAGGTCATACTTGATAATGCACAGCATTTTTATCCGTTTCTCACTATTCCTGATGCTGATGGGTATACCCCATCGCAAAAAATTGTGAGTATGCTGACATTTCGCATTCCCTACTATGTTGGACCTCTCAACACCTCCCATATTGAAAAAGGAGGAAACGAAGGCTTCTGTTGGATGGTACGGCAACAGGGCAAGGAAAATGTCCCGATCTTTCCTTGGAACTGGAGTGATGTCGTCGATAAAAATGCCTCGGCTGAGAAATTCATCACTCGTATGACAAATTCATGTACCTATCTTTTCAATGAGGAAGTAGTACCAAAATTCTCTCTACTCTATAGCCGCTATATGGTCTTGAATGAATTGAATAATCTCAAGATAGATGGAGAGCCAATATCGGTTGATCTAAAGCAGAAGATTTACAACGAACTTTTTCTAAAATCTGGAAAGAAATCCATCACCCTGAAAATGTTGCAGAAGTTCCTTATAACAAACAATTGTATTAATAAAGGTGATGTAAGTACGATCGAAGGGATTGATAACGGTTTTGCAAATTCTCTAAAGAGCTACATTGATTTTGCTCCATACCTTGAAACAAAGATTCTTTCTAGGGAAGAAATTGAAAAGATTATTGAATGGAAGGCCTACTATGTTGATGATGCAACAATTCTAAAGGAGAAAATTGCACAAGAGCTTCATGAGAAGCTAACATCAAAGCAGATTGATGACATTGTCAAACTGGTTAGAAATTATAAAGGGTGGGGGCGTTTATCCCGGGCTTTTCTTGAAGATATCTATCATGTGGATCGTGCAACCGGTGCAGCCTACTCAATCATCCATATGATGTGGGAAACGAACGAGAATCTCATGGAGCTGCTGAGCAGTAAATACGACTATTTGGATGAGATTCAGAGAATCAATAATGAAACACTGATCAACAAGCGGTTTTCCTACGAATCGTTGGTCAAACCGCTTTCTCTCTCCCCTCCTGTCAAGAGGCAAATCTGGCAGACTCTCCTCGTTGTAAATGAGCTTAAAAAGGTAATGGGAAAAGCGCCTAAGCGAGTGTTTGTTGAGATGGCGCGCGAACAAAGTGAGAAGAAACGAACTACAAGCAGGAAAGAGAGCCTTCGTAAACTCTATGAAAGTTGCAAGAATGATATCGCTTTGAACAAGGAACTCATAGAAAGTCTTGAAATGAAAACAGATGCTGAATTACGAAATGACAGGCTCTATTTTTATTATACGCAAAGGGGAAAGTGTCCGTATTGTGGTGGTAAAATCGAACTCGATCAGATGAATAATCCCCAGCTCTACGATATTGATCACATTTTTCCCCAATCGCTTATAAAAGACGACTCGTTGGATAATAGGGTACTGGTCCATAAGACATGCAATGGCGAAAAAGGTAATAGCTATCCAATCAATCCACAGTGGCAGAATGAAATGATTAACACTTGGAGAGGATTGTTACAATGTGAATTGATTTCCAAGGAAAAGTTTGCTCGTCTTACCCGTACAACGCCTTTAAGTGAGGAAGAACTTTTCTCTTTTATCAACAGACAGTTGGTAGAAACAAGACAGAGTACCAAGGTTGTTGCGAGCATCTTGAAGAACCTATTCCAGGATGAGAAGACTGAGATTGTGTATGTGAAGGCCAGGAATGTTTCAAGGTTCAGAGCTGACTTTGAAATTAAGAAATCCAGACTGGTAAATGATCATCACCATGCACATGATGCATATTTGAATATTGTCGTTGGGAATGCATTTCATACCAAGTTCACAGCTGATGCACGAAACTTCATCAAGGAGTTGAGAAGAGGGGATCAGTTTTACAATGCCAGCAATATTTTCTCCCGCTCAATTCAACGTAATGGCAGATCAGCCTGGATCGCTGATGAAAGGTATGAGGTAAACCGGGGAAGACAAAAGAGTGAGAAGCAAGAGACCGGTACGATTCTGACAGTAAGAAAAACATTGCGAAACCATCAGGTTTTAGTGACAAGACAAGCTGTGGAGGTGAGTGGGGCTCTCTTTAAGTTGCAACCGTTAGAGAAGAAAAAGAACTTGCTTCCTTTGAAGGGTTCAAATCTGATCTTACAAAATACTACAAAATATGGAGGATACAACGCTCCAGCTACTGCTTATTTTGCATTAGTTCATCATGAGAAGAAAGGTAAACAAGTTAGGCAATTTGTTCCAGTACCAATTCTTTATGCTGAACGATTCAAGAAAGATCCTAATTCTCTTATAAAATATTGTAAAGAAGACCTTAATATGATTAATGCAAAGTTAGTGGTATCTCAGATTTTGCTTCATGAACTGGTGCAATTGAAAAAATTTACTATGAGTTTAAGTGGTATTACTGGATCTCAGACGATTGCTAATAATGAGATCCAACTTGTGCTCTCAGATGAGCAGTATGATTATGTTGCCCAGATGGAAAAATATCTTTCTCTCTTAAAAAAGGTGAAGGATAGTGAATTGCCAAAAAATGCTGAGATTCTTGCTGAGAGTCTTCAAATAACT
>JBFWKK010000035.1:0-28678 GCA_050252715.1 Sphaerochaeta sp.
ACACGGAAGTTAAGCACCCTCACGCCGATGGTACTACGGTTAGCCGTGGGAGAGTAGGTAGCCGCCGGGCCTTTTTTTTCTTTCCATGCCACAGCGAATCCCTCCTAAGGAGGGCTTTTTTGTGTCTGAACGCTACCAAACCATGGTACACTTTCCTCTGGGGGTGTGATGTGTTGACAGTCAGTGTTTTCTTCATTGTCCTATTTGGTGCTTTTCTCCAGGCAAACATCGGTTTTGGATTTCCCATCTTTGCAATGATATTTTTTCCTTCCTTGTTTCCCTTCTCAACCGCTGTTACCTTGAATCAGATCATAGCCCTTGCCAGTACTGGTTTTTTGACCATACGATATTGGAAATCAATTCAGTGGAAGATGTTGCTTCCTTTGCTCATAACCAGTTTACTCATAGGATCCCTGGTCATCATTTCCAGTTTACAGGTAGCAAGTAGCACCCTTACAGGAATTCTTGGTGTCTTTCTTATGGGATTGGCACTCTATTTTGCATTTTTCAGCAAGCGAATAACGATAAAACCGACCATCATGAATGGATTGCTGATGGGAATGGTAGCTGGGTTGGGAAATGGTCTGTTTGGGATAGGAGGCCCTCCTGTAGCACTCTATCTATTTGCTGCAGTAGAGGACAAGAAACAGTATCTGGCAACAATCCAGGCGTATTTTTTGGTATGCAACATACAGAGTATCCTGATCAGAGGAAGTCATGGAGCATTCGAGATCTCCCATATACCCCTGATCCTTGTCGGCTGGTCTGCTATTGCTGTAGGTACCTACACAGGGCTTCTCCTCTTCAAGCGAACTCCAGATCATCTACTCAAGCGGATCGTCTATCTCTTCGTAGGAGCAAGCGGACTTTTGATAGCCTTTCAGCAATTCATTCTTGTATCGTAGAACGACCATAGTGGGGTGACGATGGTACGTTTTTCCACCAAAGAATCGACCAAGTAGGAAAGGGAAATACAAAGAATCACTCTAGAAGGAGGCGCATCCCATTGCGTTGTACTGGAATACCTCTAGGGTCTTGAAGTGAACTGCCCTGTTCATGATCACTTTCTCCTTTGCATAGATTCCTAGGGAAACAGAACTTTTTCAGTCACAAAACAAGCAGACTACGAGATGCTCTTGTTTAGGCAGAATTAAAAAGGAACGATATGTAGTAGAAGAAAAATATGTAACCTACCGAAATAGGAATACCGAAGGTAATCTTGGATTGCTGGAGGACAATTGTGATATCTTTTTCATCCAGGCTTGAAGAAGCGTAAACACTGCCCCCATGGTTTGATGATTTTCCTTGAATGCTTGATTGCAATGGTCTTGCTCAGCATGTGTGCTGTCACAGCAATACTGGAATTGTAAGAATTATGTGGGGGAATAAATCAGTGTAACATAGTAGTGAATCTATATAAAATAAAATAAAAAAGATATTAAAACAAGTATAAAAAGAATAAAAAATAAAGTATAACGATATATAAAAGACAGTGAAAATGTAGAGAATTACGTATATATACATGCATACATGAGAAATAATAGGTAAAATGCAATAGGAAAACTCTATAAACACGAAGAAAAAGCATAAAAACAATATTACAAATACAAAAAAAAGTATAGGTATTATATAAAAAAAGTACTAATTAAACACAAACAAAGATGAGTTCTCGTGACACCCTGCATGCTGAATATCTGCACAAAAGCGTTGGAAAGAGGTACAAACCTTTCAATTGGGAGTCTATCTCTTGCACTTAGAATAGGTAACTTCCAATAGCTAGTGGACAAAAGACGCAAATAACTGTATTACAGTAGGGTACGTTATAGAAGTACTTATGTCTGGATACAAATTCCTTACAATAATTTCAGGAGATTTACATGCCATCCCTTGCTGACACGCTCAAGGTTAAACGTGAACATGTTCCCTTGATGTATATGCTGTATTTTGCATTTCTCACCAGTGGAATGATGAGCACCATGATCGGTGCCTTGCTTCCTTTTATGAAAGAAGAGTACCAGATGAGCTATGTGCTCAGTGGTGCCGTTATTTCAGCACATCAGGTAGGTAATTTTTTTGCGCTGCTCATAGCAGGATACCTGCCATATCTTATCGGTCGCAAGCGTAGTACGATTACCCTTTCACTGGGTATTGTTATTGGATTCCTCTTGATAACGCTCACAGGAAATCCCTTGCTGCTGTTGTTTGCATTTGCATGTACCGGCATTGGTCGGGGGACCATGAGCAATATTACCAATGTGGTGATGAGTGAGATCAGTGAAAATAAGGGTGCAGGATTGAACCTCCTGCATGCTTCGTTTGCCGTCGGTGCATTCATAGCTCCCTTTGTGGTGCTCTTTACTACTTCAATTTTTGGTGTCTATTGGAGGATCAGTGCATGGATTCTGGTGGCTTTTGAGCTAATCGTTCTTTTGTTGCTGAGTCGCTCTACTCTTTCGGGAAAACCTAAAAAACGTTCAGTTGGATCTGAGAGTCATGACTTCCTCAAGGATGGGAAATTCTGGCTCAATACCTTCATTCTTTTTTTCTATCTCTGTTCGGAGGCCTCCGTCATCGGATGGTTGGTTACCTATTTTATAGATACCGGTCGATTGAGTCCCTCCCTTGCGCAAACCACCAGCTCGGCACTGTGGATCTTTATTCTGATCGGAAGGCTGAGCTGTGCCCATCTTTCCAACAGAATGAGCAAGAATGTACTGCTCATCATCCTTGCTCTACTTCAGTTGGCTTTCTTCACCATGATGATTACGGTGGATCAAACAGTTTTGATCTATATCAGTCTCTTTGGCTTTGGTCTTGCAATGAGTGGAACCTATCCAACCACACTCTCCACGATGGACAGTAAGTTTACTTCTTCTACCATTGCAACTGGAACTTGTATCGCAACTGCAACTGTTGGAGCTATCAGCATGCCGATTATCATTGGGGCAGTAGCCCAATCAGTAGGGATGGCAGGAGGACTTGCCACCATTACAATCAGCATTCTGCTTATGCTCTTGCTCATATTGGTCAAGACTCTCCTGGAATACCGGGAAACGAAGGCCAGCGTTCTCCGCTGAATGCGGATCTAAGGAATTTCTATGCTTACAAAAAATGATACTATTCGCAATATTGCCATTATCGCTCACGTCGATCATGGCAAGACCACACTCGTGGATGCTATGTTCCGTCAGAGCGGTCTCATGGGTGATGATAGCCAGGACCGGATCATGGACAGCGGAGCCATTGAACGGGAACGTGGCATTACCATCAGTGCAAAGAACTGTGCCATCAACTGGAAAGGGGTGAAAATCAATATTATCGACACTCCAGGACACGCCGATTTTGGTGGGGAAGTGGAACGCGGACTTTCCATGGTGGATGGGGTTGTGCTTCTCGTTGATGCAGCTGAAGGGCCGCTTCCCCAGACTCGTTTTGTGCTTGAGAAAGCTCTGAAACTCAACCTGAAACCCATCATTGTCATCAATAAGGTGGATCGTCAGGACCAGCGGAGTGAAGAAGTGCTTCAGGAAGTCTATGAGTTGCTCCTGGAACTGGGCGATGATGAGGGAATGCTTGATGTACCGGTCTTCTATGCCAGTGGAAAGGACGGTCGCTGTGGGCTCTCATCCCTGGGATTGGAGGAGAATCTTCATCAGTTGCTCGACTCCATTGTGGAGACGGTACCTGCTCCTGTCTATGACGATACTCAACCATTTGGAATGCTCGTCAGTGATCTGTCCTACAACGACTACCTTGGCCGATTGGTTATCGGGAAAGTCATAAACGGCATGGCTACCACCAACGACAACCTCGTCTGTGTCAAGGAAGGTGGGGTGGTCAAGCCACTGAGGGTAAGCAAGCTGCAGACCTACAGCGGGCCCTCTTTCAGTGAGGTTCCCAAGGTCTTTAGTGGGGATATCATTGTCCTTAGTGGAGTCGATGATGTGCATATAGGAGATACCATCTGCACCAGCGAAAATCCGAAGGCATTGGAACGCATCCATATCGATGAGCCCACAGTATCCATGCTTTTTGCCAAGAATATCAGTCCATTGGCAGGCAAGGACGGCAAACAGGTTACCTCTGCGAAGATCTGGGAGCGGTTGCAGAAGGAATCGCTGCGAAATGTTTCCATCAAGGTGGAAAGGAATGAGGACGATACCTTCACCGTCAAGGGAAGGGGGGAGTTCCAGATGGCCATCATTGTAGAGCAGATGCGCCGTGAAGGCTTTGAGCTCTGCGTAGGCAGGCCTAGGACCATCTTCAAGACAGACGAGAAGGGAAGAAAAACAGAGCCTGTAGAGTATCTCTACATCGACTGTCCGGAGGAGCATAGCGGTACGGTCATGGAAAAGCTTGCGAAACGGAAAGGTCATCTCAGGGATATCACCTACACGGAGAATTCACGGGTGAAGATGCAGTTCGAGATTCCCTCCAGGGGTCTGATCGGGTACCACGATGAGTTCCTCACAGATACCCGTGGAAATGGGATTATGAATACCTATATGAAGGGCTATGAACCATACAAGGGGGATTTTCCCGACCGTTACAGTGGAAGCCTCATCAGTGATAGAAGCGGCAATGCCGTTGCCTATGCACTCTACCAGCTGGAAGACCGGGGAAGATTGTTCCTGGAGCCGGGAGACCCTGTCTATGAAGGTCAGGTTGTCGGGGAACGAAACAGGGAGGGAGACCTGCTGTTGAATCCCACCAGGACGAAGAAGCTTACCAACCTTAGGGCAAGTGGAAAGGATGAGGCAGTTACCTTGACCCCAGTGAGCAGAATGAGCCTTGAGCAGGCTATCCAGTTCGTAAAGGATGATGAGTTGGTGGAAGTTACCCCAAAAGCAATAAGGATGTGCAAGAAAATCCTCGGCACCCAGCAGCGTAAAGTGTTTGAGAGCCGAGGAGAAATTCCTCACTATCTGATGTAGGGTATCATCAGTCCTGCAAGGTAAGAATTACCGGGGCATGGTCGCTACCCATTACCTCAGAGGCAATGGAGCTGTCCTGTACCCGGTTTTTCAGCTCTTCGCTGACAAGCCAATAGTCGATGCGCCACCCTGCATTCTTCTCTCTTGCCCTGAATCGATAGGACCACCAGGAGTAGCTCTCCTCCTTGTTTGGGTAGAGGAGGCGGAAGGTATCCAGGAACCCGGCTTCCAACAGCTTGGTGAACTGCTGACGCTCCTCGATGGTGAATCCTGCATTCCGTTCATTTGATTTGGGATTTTTCAGATCAATCGGTTGGTGGGCTACATTCAAATCACCGCAGACAATGACGCCTTTCATATCCTTCAGGGAGGATACATACCCTCTGAAAGCTTCATCCCATTCCATACGTAGGTCAAGTCGAGCAAGTTCACTCTGGCTGTTGGGTGTATAACAGCTTACGACATAGAAATCCTCGAATTCAGCGGTTACGGTTCTCCCTTCACTGTCCAATGCATGCCCAATTCCGGTTGTCACATCAAGAGGCTCCTGTTTGCTGAAGAGAGCAGTGCCACTGTAGCCCTTCTTCTCTGCAAAGCTCCAGTACATGTGGTACTGGGGGAGTACCAGAGAGATCTGGTCTTCCTGAAGCTTAGTCTCCTGCAGGCAGAAAATATCTGCATCACAGGATGCAACATAGTCTTCAAAACCTTTCTTCTGAATTGCCCTAAGCCCATTGACGTTCCAACTCGCTAATTTCATTCTCCGCTCCTACATGAGAAATACGTTCATGCTCTTTGCTTCCTGCAATACTTCATCCGGCCAGACAGATGCCTGAACCTCTGCGATGTGAGCCTTTTTCAAGAGGAACATGCAGAGTCGACTCTGTCCAATACCTCCACCGATGGTCTGGGGTAACTCCCCAGATAAGAGACGTGTATGCCAGTAGAGGTTCTTGCGGTCTTCTGCATCCCTGATCTTCAGCTGTCTGAGCAACGTCTCTCTGTCAACCCTGATGCCCATACTGGAGAGCTCCAGAGAATCCTCTCGAACGGTATCCCATACGATGATGTCGCCATTCAATCCGATATGTCCATCATCGGTCTTGGTTGACCAGTCATCATAGTCAGGAGCTCTTCCTCCTTGGCTGATACCGTCGGCAAGAGGGGACCCAATGCCGATAAGAAAGATAGCACCGTATTTCTTTGCAAGTTCCTTTTCCCGTTGAACTGGAGTGAGGTCAGGATAGGTCTTTTGTGCATCCTCACTATGGATAAAGGTGATATTCTCAGGGAGGGTTGGGGTATTGCCGGGGAACATTTCATTGACGAGGAATTCTGTGCGTTTCATCGATGAGTAGATTTTTCGGACAACGTGTTTGAGATAGGCAAGAGTACGTTCTTGCTCACTCATAACAAGCTCCCAATCCCACTGGTCTACATAGATTGAGTGTATTGCATCAAGATCGTCATCAGGGCGGATGGCGTTCATGTCGGTATAGAGTCCGGTGCTCTCTCTAAAGCCGAGATCGGCAAGCGCCATACGTTTCCATTTTGCCAGTGATTGTACAATTTCCATCTCACGGTTATCAAGATTTCCAATTTGGAAACGTACAGGTCTCTCAATGCCGTTCAGGTCATCATTGATACCCGATCCACGGGGAACAAACAAAGGGCTGGTCACCCGGCTCAGTTTCAACCCTCCGGATAACTCTCTCTCGAAGGTGTCCTTGATGTACTTGATGGCTTTCTCGGTTTGTTTCTGCTCCATGGCAGGTACATACCCTTCTGGAAAAAACTTAGGCATACACTTCTCCTTAATAGTGGAGAGCATACCGTATTTTTTTGTGCAGGAAAACCCTGATATAAAAGGTTTTGTAAAGAGGTCCTGTCGTAGTATCTCACCAGTAACCCTTTCCAGCAGTATCGCTATCTATTAATGGAAACAGCTATATATTACTACAAAAACAGTACTAAATATTCCAAAAATACAATTAAAACAATATGTAAATGATAGTATATCTAATAGAAACTCTAAAATAATAATGGAATAGTATAATAAGTAAGTATAATACATATAAAAACAGTAAAATATAGTATTAAAATTAAGTAAATACATATTAATATAGTATATGTAAACGTTTTTTCCTTGGCAACGAGCCCCCTTCAATAGAGTGTTCGGTAAAGCAGTTGAAACATGGTTTTGTGCAGCATGTATTTGTTCTATACTACACCATTGAAGTGTAAAACATTGATAAAACAATAGTAAATATAATAAGAAAACATATATAAACAATATCTAAACAATAGCTATTAACTTTGTACAATGAAAGAACTTTGTTCCACAAATTTCATAACCTTGTAGTGAAATTTTCTCCGTGGTACGATCATAATACGAGTACGAGCAATATATGAGTATCATACAGAACGGAAGGGGAGCAAAATGCAAAAAGTAGTGTTTGACAAGGATTTCCTGTGGGGATGTGCTACCGCAAGTTATCAGGTTGAAGGAGCGGTTGATGAGGATGGAAGAAAACCTTCAATATGGGATACGTTTTGCAAGCAGCCTGGGGCCGTTCTCAATGGTGATGATGGATCGGTAGCAACCGACCAGTATCATCGGTACAAGGAAGATGTTTCCCTCATGGATGAGCTTGGCTTCCAAGCATATCGATTCTCCATTGCCTGGCCGAGAATCATTCCTGATGGTCGGGGCAAGATACATATGAAAGGTGTTGCCTACTACAGGAATCTCTGTGATGAGCTGCATAGCAAGGGAATGAAGGCTGTTGCTACCCTGTACCATTGGGATCTCCCACAAACATTGCAGGATGAAGGAGGTTGGACCAATCGTGCAACTTCTTATGCCTTTGCAGAGTATGCAAACGCATGCTTTGAGCAACTTGGTCCCTATGTTGATCAATGGATTACCTTGAATGAACCTTTCTGTTCTGCATTTCTGGGCCATCTCTATGGTGAACATGCTCCAGGTCATACAGATACCAGGGAAACCTTTGATGCTGTACATCATCTGAACCTTGCCCATGGCTTGGCAGTAAAGGCCTATCGTAAATCTGGATTGAAGGCACCCATCGGTATCACCTTGAATCCGATTGCACCTCGAGAGGCTACAAGGAAGGACGAGGACAAAAAGGCGAGCGCCTTGGCAAGGGCAGTGAATACTGAGGTATTCTTGCATCCACTGGTAAGAAAAGGGTATCCAAAACTGGTTAGTGAGACATTGGGGATCTCTTTCCCTGTTGAGAAAGGGGATATGGAAGTCATTGCAGAGCCGATTGATTTCATTGGGATCAATTATTACAACGAAGGGGCGGTGGCCTATGATGAGACACAGCCTTTCAAATATCGTGATGTTCCGGTATGGCAGAGAAAGACTGATATGAATTGGCCGATAGTCCCTTATGGTCTCCTCAGGCTTCTTCACTATTTTGATGAAGAGACACAGGGGCTTCCTCTTTATATAACGGAGAATGGATGTGCAGCCAAGGATGAGGTGGCAGAAGATGGACGAATCCATGATCTTCTTCGATGTGATTATTTGAATGAACATTTTGCAATCTGCAAGCAGGCAATCGAAGAGGGGATTAAACTGAAAGGATACTTTGTTTGGTCTTTCCTCGATAACTTCGAGTGGGCGTTCGGATATTCAAAACGATTTGGTATTGTATATGTTGATTATAAAACCCAGAAAAGAATTCCCAAAGATAGTGCCTATATGATGAGAGATGTGATTGCTGGATATTGTGAGTATTAGAAATACATTGGGAAAACTATCACTATGATAGCATATTAACGTATATACATTGTAAAGTTATATGTAAATATAATTATAACAATGAAAATATAATACTAAATTAACAATTAAATATACTATATCTGTAAGGTATAGTATATTTAATTAAGGTTCTGCACATAGGTATGTTGTTTACTAATCTGATACCTGAGAGAAGATACTATAGTAAATACAGAAAAAACAATATTAATTAAGTATGATAATTATGATAAAATAAAATACAAGCATATAGTATATATAGTGAAATGAAATAGTAATTATAAATACATATATAAAAACAAAATTACATTCATTGCATATACATATACTAATACTTTGCTTCTGATCCAATCAAAAATTTATACTAGCGGTACATTGTTATAGTAAAAAAAACAGATATGCATTCAAAAAAGTATAATAACGATTTATAAAAGTATTTAAAATGATATTAAAATAGTATTGATATAATGAGATAATAAGTAAAACAATATAAAATATATATTGTAAAATATGGGTTTATTAGTAAATTTACATGAGAGTAGAGATATACTTGCATGATTTAGAATAATACTTGTACGAGGGAAGAAGTGGGTATATACTGTTTCTTAAGGTTTAAATTATGGCTAAGACGATATCTTTCCACCTGCAAAAAGGTGGTGTAGGCAAAACTACCATCTCAGGAACACTCGCATGCCAATCTGCATTGGAAGGGTATCGTACGTTGTTGATAGATGTTGACCCGCAAGGGAACGCCTCCTCTTGGTTTTTAAAAGAGGCGCCTGCCTATGAGTTAGCTGATGTCGTCCAAGGAAAGTGCTATATCCAGGATGCAATTATTCCCATACCACAGGTCCAAAATATGTCATTGCTTCCCACCTTTGGAATTGGTGGGACACTCAAGCTGTATGCAGAGACCAAGTTGGCTGAAGAGCCTTTTGTATTGCAGGATTTGGTGAACGAGGTATCAGAGTCCTATGATAGGATTATTCTGGATCTCTCCCCTGGTTTGGGACGATTGGAACGTGCTGCGCTTATCTCCAGTAACGAAGTCATCACTCCGATGACCCCAGAAGTATTTAGCCTTGATGGACTTGAAATATTCATTGATGAATTGGCAAAATTAAAGAAGAACCTACGATCTACCGTGAGCCATTCAAAAATAATCATAAATTCTTTTGACAACAGGATCAAACAACACCGTGACATCTATCGAGCAGCATGCGAAGGTGTGTTCACCGTGTATAAGATACCTGTCGATCCCCTCTTTAGGAAAGCACAGGAAGCAGGGTTTGCTCCTCAGCTGTACAAGGCAAGGGGGAGAGGGTTGAAAGAGAGTACCGTTGGTGCAATCAAGACACTTAATAAAGATATTTGGAGATAAGGTATGGCACTGAAGAAAAATCCTGATGTTGAAAACGAAATGGTCACGGAAGAGAGTATCAGCGGTCAGAAAGCGAAAGAGTTGTTTTCCAAGGAACCGAAGAAGCGAAAGAAAGAAAACAAGGTTCTTACGACATTTTCTATAGAACCTTCCTTTAAGCGAGAGCTGGAGGAGTTGTTCCAAAGCATGGGCTTGGGTTGGGCTGCTGGAATTCGTTTTTCTCTTCGTGAGTTTGCAAAGAAACATGCTGAGGATTGATCATAATCGTTCACATTGTAAGCCATACCAGAATTTCTTTAGGCCACACACAAAACGTATTTCAGCGTGCTCATAGACTATAGGTATACCCAGTTATAGAGGTATATTTATGTAATATTACATTTGGAATGATACAATAGTTATATAAATAAAGACTAATTATTATAGTGATAAACTATATAATTATAGTAGTATAGTATTTTTTACTATCATACGTGTTAATGTACCATATGTATTTACAACTGGAATGTAATGATGTATTGCTGTGAATTTTTCGGGTACTAGAATCACTATGAGCGAATGGAGCAGTATTACTCTTTAAAACTATATAGTAGTACTAAAATACAATACAAAAATAATATAATATATATTTATATATACATAAGAATCATAGTATTTATTGCATCAACCATATCCTGTTCGATAAGAAACCATTTGGACCTCGTCGAAACATACGGTATACTCATGTGTGAGGAAGTAGTGCATGGAGAGAGCTTGGTGGGAATCGTGTATTGTGTATCAGATCTATCCCAGGAGTTTCCAAGACTCCAATGGAGATGGGATAGGGGATTTGAAGGGAATCATGCAACGATTGGATTATCTTGAATCCCTCGGGATTGATGCAATCTGGTTGAGTCCGGTATTCGCATCTCCCATGGCCGATTTCGGTTATGATATTTCGAATTATCAGATGATCGATCCTGTGTATGGCTCACTCTCAGATGCAGAGGAGCTCATAGAGGCCTGCCACGCTCACAATTTGAAAGTTATTTTTGATATGGTATTGAATCATACTTCCCTAGAGCATCCATGGTTTCAGGAAAGCAGGAAATCCAAGGATAATGAGAAGGCAGATTGGTATATCTGGAGTGATACGATACCCAATAATTGGTATAGTGCTTTTGGTGGCAAAGCATGGAGTTATGATGAGATGCGTGGCCAATACTACCTTCACTCATTCCTAAAGGAGCAACCAGACCTTAATTGGAGAAACCGGGAAGTAGTGGATGCGATGTTTGCTGTGCTTCGTTTCTGGCTTGAGGAAGGGGTCGATGGATTCCGTCTGGATGTCATCAACTGCATCTTGAAAGACAAGGCTCTTAGGTGCAATCCGAAAATTATAGGGTCACGCCCGCGTCCCTATGATATGCAACGGCATATTTTCGATAGAAACAGACCAGGGACACATCAGAAACTCCGGATGATGCGCCAGTTGGTTGATTCCTATCCTGATAGAATGCTTGTTGGGGAAATCATGGTTGAGTTGCCAGGGGAGCCGGAACTTGCAGCTTCCTTCTTGGGCCGTAATAGTGATGAATTACACCTTTCTTTTGATTTTTCTCTAGCTTACACACGGTTTGCAGCTCCAAAATGGAGAATGGCTGCAAAACGATGGTGTGAAGCAATAGGGAAGAATAGGGTACCGAGTTGGGTATTAAACAATCATGATTTACCACGAATTATGAGCCGAGTTCGTGGGAATGTTGCAAAGGCCGCGTTGGCTGCTGTCTTCCTCTTTACTCAGCGTGGTTCTTTGTTTCTGTACTATGGGGAGGAGCTGGGCTTGCCGGATTCAAACGTACCACGGATCTTCATGAAGGACCCATTGGGCAAGCACTACTGGCCTTTTCATAAGGGGAGAGACCCAGCAAGAGGACCAATGGTATGGACTGATGAGCCTGGCCATGGATTTACAGAAGGAGATAGTTGGCTTCCCTTTGCCCCAGATGCTTCCTCCTATGCTGTTTCTGTTGAAACTGAAAATCCTTCCAGCATGTTGTCACTGTATCGATCCCTCATAGCAATGCGTAAAGAAGATTGGGTCTTTCAATATGGAATGTGCCGATATCTTAAAACAGACAATGCACATGTTGTATGTTATATAAGAGAGGCTGAAGATGAGAAACGTTTGATCTTGCTCAATTTCAGTGGAAGACGGCAAAAAGTAAGAATCAAGGAATTCCCTTCAGAGCTCTGGGATTGGAAGATACAATTTTCCTCCCAGAAAATTCTGGAAGGAAAAAGTGGAGATACATGCTTTTTGCAGGCTTGGCAGGGGTGTGTCTATAATCTGAAGAGCAGGTCATCATAACTGGGGAAGGGCCAATACTGTTTCTCAGTGTATGTCTCTGCAAGATCCACATGACTTCTGAGTGTTTGCATCTGCACTACCACTTCATCACGATAGATTTGTGCTTGTTTGAGTACATCCCCTTGGTATGAAAGAGCTTTGGCGATACACACATGCAAGTATTCCGTTGCCTCTATCGCTTGGGTGAGTGCATTGTGAATGATCTGGACATTGTGCTTCTGGATGGTTGTATCAAGTCCTATGGCTTCCTGTTTTGCGATTGTATCACTGAGGCTGCCCACATATTCGCTTACTGCTGGAATGACATACTTTCTGCACATTTCAACCATGATTGATGCCTCAATATTGATCTGTTTGCTGTAGGTCTGGAGATAGATTTCCAAGCGGGAGGTAATCTCTCCCTTGGTAAATACCTGCTGACTCTCAAACAGAGTAAGGCTCTTCTCACTCAACATCTGTGGCAGAGCACTGACGGTATCTCTATATTCAGGGAGACCCCGCCTCTTTGCTTCTTCACGCCATTCTTCACTATAGCCGTTGCCGTTGAATACAATTCTCTTGTGATCTTGGTAAAAGTCCCTAATGATGTTGTGGCATTCCAGCTCAACATCATCAGCTCTCTCCAATCTGTCACCAGCTTCCTCCAATACCTGGGCAACCGCGGTATTGATATAGATGTTTGGTCCTGCCATGGATTGGCTGGATCCAACCATACGGTACTCAAATTTGTTACCAGTGAAGGCAATGGGACTGGTCCTGTTGCGATCGGTCAGATCCTTGGGCAACTGGGGTAGCATGGTCATTCCCATCTGGAGATACTGACGGTCGCTTCTGGTGCAACATCCATCCATGGTGATGGTTTCAAGGATGGTGCTCAGTTGCTCTCCCAGGTAGATGCTGATGATCGCCGGTGGAGCCTCGGCACTTCCGAGGCGATGATCATTGCCCGCAGTGGCGGCGCCACAGCGAATAAGGGGAGCATACTCATCCATGGCCTTGATGAATGCAGTGAGAAAGATGAGAAACTGCAAGTTGTCCTCGACATTGCTGCCGGGACTGAGCAGGTTGATCCCATCATCAGTACTGAGTGACCAGTTGTCATGTTTTCCCGAACCATTGACCCCCAAGAAGGGTTTCTCATGGAGCAGGGCAACCATGCCATGGCGGAGCGCCACCATCTGCAGTACATCCATTAAAAGCTGATTGTGGTCGGTAGAGAGATTTGCCGCATCGTACACAACTGCGATCTCAAACTGGTTTGGGGCTGCTTCCTTGTGTTGTGTCTTGCTGCTGATTCCTAGTTTCCACAGTTCATAGTTGAGCTCACTCATGAATACTGTCACACGATCCCCGATGGTACCGTAGTAGTGGTCATTCAGCTCCTGACCCTTGGCGGCAAGATTACCCATGACCGTCCTGCCTGAGAGCCTGAGGTCGGGTCTCTGATCATAGAACTTCTTATCCACCAGGAAGTACTCCTGCTCGGGTCCGATATTTACAATGATTCGCTTGCTCTTGGTGTTTCCCAATGCCTTCAGGACACGAAGGGTCTGCTTCTCAAGTGCCTGGTTGCTTCTGAGCAACGGGACTTTCTTGTCCAGTGCCTCCCCGTTGTACGAGAAGAATGCGGTAGGGATGTAGAGCGTTTTCACCCCGTTGATATCTTTAATGAAGGCAGGGGAGGATGTGTCCCACGCTGTATAGCCACGTGCTTCGAAGGTTGCACGTAATCCACCGTTTGGAAAGGAGGAAGCATCTCCCTCACCTTTGATCAGCTCCTTGCCACTGAATTCCAGGAGGACCTTTCCTCCCTTGGTTGGACTGATGAATGAGTCATGCTTCTCTGCAGTGAGGCCGGTAAGCGGCTGGAACCAGTGGCAGAAATGGGTTGCTCCCTTTGCAAGTGCCCACTGTTTCATAGCACTTGCCACAAAGTCAGCAAGCTCACTGGTCAGTTCCCGTTGACCACGTTGGACTTCCTTCAGCTGCCTGATGATTGGATCGCTGAGGTACTTACCCATCTCTACTTCAGTGAAGCAATTGGCTCCATAGAAATCGGTAACCGGTGTTTTGGCGTAGTCGATATCGAACATAGTGCCCATCCTCTGACGTGGTATGTTCAGACAATACACACTTTTTGCATGATTATGCAAGGAGGATGCTGTTTTACAGAGAATCTTTTGGCTCAATCTGGATGGTGATGGTATCCAGATAGACTCCAGAGGGGGCCATTTCTGCACGATTCTGGTTGATTCCTGTTACCTCAATCCAACGGGTATTGATTCCTGTTGTTGACAGTCCATCCCACGCCAGCGGGACGCTCCCCGTAACAGGCTCCCCATTGAAAAGTAGTTGATAGGGAATCGGGTAGAGACCGCGCTCTCCATCAAGGTGAAGAGAGAATATGCTGCTGCCTTCTGCATCACTGAAAGTGACCAATACGCCATAGGTGCTCCCGCTTACTGCGTTTTGGAGTGTCAAATGTGCTTCTGCAATCTTGGTTTTGTTTATTCCGTAGGCGTCTTGTATGGAGAACATTGGTTCCTCAATAATGGAGAGCAAGTACCCAACATTAGGAAGTGGGTTGTCGGGATTTTCATAGATGACCGGAGGGGGACTCGTCCCTCCTCCTTCCAAAAAGGGAGTATCTGATGATGGGGGCGATCCATCTTCCGGAATTTCCTCGCCATTTACAGGAACGTACTCATAGCCGTTGTAGTGGCCACTATTGTTATCTGCAACCACAACATTGAAGCCTCCGAAACTACCACTTGTTTGGGTGTAATATTCACCATGGGTGGAAGGGTCACTTGCATAGTCGGGATAGATTGAGGCAGATTGCTCACTGACGAGATAGATCTCTGCGATAAAGGGATTTGTATTGATGTTTCCGTTTTTCCAATCTGCGAGTCCGTGCTGAAAATCATCCGAATGCATATAGTTCCACCCAGTCTGTCCCTTGATGGTAGAGACACTTGCCATCCTAAAGAGGGTTTCCTGCTGCACATAGACTGGTTGTCCATTCTGTTCATACCAGGTAACCGGTCCTGTGAATCCGAAATGTATGGGTGTATCCAAGGCAAAGAGCGTTGGGTCAAAGAGCGAGTTGTCTGTTGAAGTGAAAGTGATTGTTCCAATCTTGAGTACGAAATGTGAGGTGGTAAAGGGGTACGGCCCCTTCTCAAATTTCAATCTGGATACCGGCTCATAGGTAACTTGCACATCGGATAAGAGTGCAGAGAGAGGAAACAAGAGCAATGCGATGACCAGAATGAGCATCTGTTTTCTAGGCATGACTCTATGCTACTAAAAAAGTTGTATTTGAGCAATGATTATTTATAAACCTTTAAAATAAAATGATTTATGTATATAATTGTATGGGAATATCCAAGAAAATAAGCACAAAAGTATTATACCCTGCAAGGTATAGATCAATCCAAAGGGACGATGAATACGGTAATCGTGTCCCTATATATTCCTTCGGGAGCATTCTCAACATAGGAATTGGATTCAACCAACACAGAAACATCCTTGTAGGCTGTTGCCGAAGTATTGTTTTGTGTGAAAAGCTGGCTCCATACCATGAACTGGTTATTGATGATCTCGGTATTCTCCAAAAAGAGCCTATACGGGAACCAAGCTTCTGCCAGATCACCATTTTTGTGCAATCTGAAACCTTGAGGATCGGAACTGCTGAAGGCTATCTCCACTCCATACTCTTCGTTCGGCAAAGCTTCGTATACGTCGAGTTGCAACCGAGCAATAACTGGGTACAATCCCATGAGCGCTGATTGCAGGTCAAAGTTTTCAAACCGCTCAATCACTTGGAAATGATAGTAATGATCAAAATCGAAGTCACCTTCATAGGGTATGTCAGGAATGGTGGTTGGATCTCCTGTCTCTCCGATGAACGGAGCATCCTCTTCAACGATAGTGCTGCCATTCAGCGTTATGGGTACTGTCTCATTCTCTTCGTTTTGTTGTCCCGTGGCAGTGACGCCAAAGAATCCCACGTTACTGTTGTTAGTCAAGCGATAGCTGGTACCCGGGATAAAAAATGTTGAGCCTGCAGTAGAATTTTCCAAAACCAGATAGACCTGCATCGAAACGCCACCAGGTGTTACGTTCCCGGTCTCTGGACCTAGAGGGATTTCTCCTGGACTTACAATGACACTCTGTACAATACTGCCAGAAACCACCGTTATGGCCCGTATATGTACAGGGATTGCACTGCTGTATTGGATACTTGGTCCTCCTCCAACATACGTATAGCCTTCAATAAAAAGGTTTGACGCGAGATCGATACTGAACATCTCCGGTGCAAAGGTTTGATTACCATTGGGAGTCACCGTAACCACTCCCAGCAGTGCTGTGAAATAGGTAGCGCCAATCCCTGTACTGCCAGAGATCCCCTCTAAAGAAGATGGAGTGCCATAGGAGAATGCAAGAAAGGGTTCTTGTTGGTAGTTGGCAGTATACGAGGTGGTATTACCGGAGTGCAGGGGAATCAAGCAAGAAAGTGAGAAAAGCAATAGAAGGAGAATTCTTTGTCTTTTCATATAAGTAGTCTAGATATGACATACCCTCCCGTCAAGTCTTTGGTAATTGCCACCAATCGTTCGAATAGGCCACTAAGAGTATAGAACTGATCAGACGGGTTCCAGCACCTACAATTTCGATAATCAAGGAAGTGGAATGTTGCAATCTCTTCATGGTCTCCATTAAAGCAAGAGCTGAGGTGTTCCCCTTGTGATTCAAGGAATTGTTTGGTATTTTGTGAGAAAGTCAACACTATTGTTGCGTCAGAGTCTCATGTAAAGAAAGGAAACAGGAATTGTATGAAAGTGAAATTCGGTGTGTGGGTCATGATGATCCTGTTGTTTTCTCCACTGGTTATCTTTGCTGACGTAACTGCGTACTATTCCGGAGAGAGTCCAATTTCTTTTGATATTGCTCCAGGACCGTTTACCCACCCAAGCGTATTGGGGGCAAAACTGGGGACGTTCACCGTGACTTCATCAACAGGGGAGCTATACTCTCCCTCCTTGGTGAATATCGGCGAAGCCAGTGGAAAGATTCTTGTTGCTGGTTTGATGAAGGAATGGGATGCAGGCCCCTATGAGATGGCGAGTAATGATTTTTACATCATAGCTGCGGCGTATCCAGACGGGCTTGGGTCTAATCCAATCCTCCATGTACTGTACAACAATGTGATACCTCTAATTACCTGGGATAAGAATACGGTATATGCCGATCCATTTTACGTGGAACTCTACTTGGTAAACACGAACAGTACCAACCCCTACTCCCAAAGCGGATGGAGACCTGCAGAGTACTTCAAGGAGGACACTCCCTATCAGTTGCCGGCAGGGTTTAATCCACGTTTTAGTGTGGCTGTTGCAGAGAATCCCAATACCAATGTAGGAACCTATACCAAAAATGATGGTTCTGTAAAAGATTCCCTGGGGGATTATGTCCCATCCAATACAGGGAGTGGGCCGGATAATACACCTATTCTCGATCCCAGGAACTTCAACCCGGAAAACCCGTCTGTACCTGAATTCTACTATGGAGACAGTCCACTACTTCCCTCCTTTTTCTTTGCATTTGAGACAACACAAGCTTCTTTCTCCCTTGCATCGGCCATCAGTTCTCCCCAGGTGATAAACCAAGCAAAGATTACCGTGATCAATGGGGAAGAGAATACTGAGTATGAACAGGTGCTTACCTTTACTGATTCCAGTCCCACCTATCCTGATTTCAGGTTGCTGGCAGAATCAGGGGGTGCCCAGGCCATTGATTTTCAGCTCTATCTTGACAATGAGCTGATAAGCAAGGGTGTTTCCACTCCCTGGGATGGTTTGCTTCCGGGAGAGAATACAAAAGATCTGAAAATTGGAGGTATCAGCGAATCAGCTGTTGCACTACTTCCCAGTGGGACATACTCGACGACGATCTATGTTGAGATTTCCAATCCAAATTAATGACTGCTGCGTGCTGCAAGCCGTTCCTTGAGCAGTCTGAGTTTGTCACGTACCTCATTGCTGGAAAGTTCCTTGTTTGGATCAACCTCATCAAACAGTTCCTTGGGTATCTCCTCCAGGAAACGAGAGGGAATGCTGGTAACCAGATCATATCCCTTTTTTCGCTTCTCACAGCTACTGATGATCAGGGCACGTCTTGCCCTGGTGATGGCAACATAGAAGAGTCTTCTCTCCTCATCAATGCTTGCAGGATTCTCCTCAATTGCCCTGGCATGGGGTATGTATTGGTCTTCGACCCCAGCGAGATAGACCGTATCAAACTCAAGTCCCTTTGAGGCGTGAATGGTCATCAGGGCGATTTTTCCTGCGTCCTCTTCCTCAGGGCTCTCCTTGCCTGCCAGGCTGATTCTGTTCAGATAGTCGAAAATGGAAGCATTCCTGTTCTCTGGGTTTCGCTCCCACCGGGCGAGCATATCACAGAGCATGCTGACTCCCTTCATCTTATAGGCGGCAAACGCCTCATTATCGGGATGCTCTGCCTCAATATGGTTCTTGTAGCCGATCTCCTGGATCAGGTTCCTGAGTACCATGTTTCTCTGGTTATGGGTGTGGAAGAGTTGGTGGTGGTACTCCTCGATCATATCGGCAAACCGTTTCAAGGTGCGCTGCATCGCTTCCTTGACCTGTCCGTCGGTGGCAATGCTCATCAGGGTCAGAGCACTGTAGAGGGAACACGTATGCTCATCGGCTACCTTGCGCATCTTCTCCAGTGTTGTCCTTCCGATCCCTCTTCTCGGTGTATTGATGATCCTCAGCAGGTTGATATCGTCATCCTGGTTTGCTAGTACCTTCAGGTAGCTGACAATGTCGCGGATCTCCTTACGGTCGAAGAAGCTCTGCCCACCGGTGACCTGGGTCGGGATCCCTCGCTCGGTGAACTTGGTCTCCAGGATGGCAAGCAGGTTGTTGGTCCTCACCAGTACGCCGAAATCGCTGAACGGTCGGTCTTCCTTCTTGTGTACCATGAGAATTTCATCGGCGATTGTTGCTGCTTCATCCTCATCGTGAGCTGGATGGATGAGCCTGATTGACGATCCCTTGCTTTGGTCAGTCCACAGCTTCTTATCCTTTCTCATCTGATTGTTTACGATCAGGCGGTTTGCAGCCTCAAGGATGTTTCCAGTGGAGCGGTAATTCCTCTCCAGCTTAACCTCCAGTCGTTCTGGAAAATCCCGCTCGAACATGACCAGATTCTCATAGTTTGCGCCTCTCCAGCTGTAGATGCTCTGGTCATCATCGCCTACCACACAGAGGTTTCGGCTTGTTTGGGCCAGGAGTTCCACCATGCGATACTGAGCGAGGGATGTATCCTGGAACTCATCAACGAGAACGTGACTATACCGTTTCCTGAGTTCATCAAGGATCTCAGGATGCTTGTCGAACAGCTCCAATGGCTTCATGATCAGGTCGTCAAAGTCCACGGCATTATACGCCTTGAGGTGTTTTTCATACTCTTGATAGAGATTCCTGATCTTATCCGATGCGCCTGGAGCGAAGACCTTTCGCTTGGTTTTGATGTCGCTGAACAGTGCTGATAGCTCAAAAAGGTCGAAACTCTCAACCACATAGTCGAGGTTCTGGATGACCTCCTTCATCAGAGCCTTCCTGTCGTTGGTGTCATAAACGGTGAAGTTGTTCTTGTAGCCCAGGTGTTGGATGTACTGTTTGAGAACCCCCATGCCAAAGGAGTGGAAGGTGGTGGTGGTCAGCTTCTTCAGAGGCAACCCAGTGAGTGAGCGTACTCGCTGTGCCATCTCTGTGGCTGCCTTGTTGGTGAAGGTGAGTGCCAGTATGGAGCGTTCATTGATCCCTTGCTCCAGCATATGGGCAATACGGAATGTCAGCATACGTGTTTTGCCACTTCCTGCTCCGGCAATGACAAGCAATGGGCCGTGCAAGGTTGCAGCAGCTTTGCACTGCTCCGGGTTGAGCTCTTTTTCCAAATTGAATTGCATGGTTCCTCAGATTCGTTTAATGAATACCGAATCGATACCGACCCCGAGGGCGACCAAGCTGGTGACGATCAGGCCGGAAACAATGACTCCGCCGAATACTGCCATCATGGTCTTGCGCTTGTCAAGGCCCAAAATCCAAGAACCGAGGGTTCCTGTCCATGCACCGGTGATAGGAAGAGGAATTGCAACGAAGAGTAAAATACCCCAATACCCGAACTTGTTGACCTTCGGTGAGACACGCATCTGGGCTCTTGCAACAAAACGGTCGAAAAAAGATGCATACCAATGCCAATGAGCATGGAAAATCTTATGGAATGTTGCCAGAAAAGTGTAGACAATCGGTGCAACCATGGCATTGGTCAGGACACAGAGTGGGGTGGCAATGAAAAGCGATACTCCGTTGAAATATGCGTATGGGATGCCTCCGCGCAATTCGCTGATGGGGAGCAGGGAGAGCAGGATACTGAAAAACAGTGTGGAATTTTCCATAGACCTTCCTTCAAGAGCGGATTTCTTCATCAACGACAATCGCTGATGCGGGGCAAACCTCATGGCAACAGTAACAACGGATGCAAGCCTTGGTGTCGATGATGATGCGTTTATCTTTCATCGTCAAGGCATGAGAAGGGCAGATATCGATGCACTTGCGGCAGCCAATGCAGGGATCAGGTAAAAATACCGGTGCTTTACGATCTCGTTTTACCTTGTTCCTGATACGCTTGCTGAATAGGAAGGGAATGATCAAGGAGTGGATGAAGCGGGTTTTTTTCTGCATTTCAATCCTCTTATAGTCCTCAAGCACCAGATCTTCCGCTCTGAGAGCGGGGTAGGAACTGGGTTTGTTTCCCAACCCTCTTTGCATGCCTTCCTCGACAATCGGAACCTCAGTGGGATCGTAGCCCATGATCGTGGCTTGCGTCCAATCGAGGGCAATTGCATCACAACTTGCAAGGAGAAGTCCCAGATGCCTGGGGTTCCCGTTTGCAGGACCAGGGCCCTCCATGGCAATGATCCCGTCCATCAGGCTGAATGCCGGTTTGATGACGGCAGCAATGCCGACAATCAGGGAAGCGAATAGCTCACGAGTAGGAAACTGCACATGGCATGGGCTCTTGAAGAGATTCGGGACCATCCCAAAGAGATTCTTCACGGCTCCTGTGGCATACATGAGCTGGTGTGTCTTGAACTTGGGAAGACTGAATACCATATCCACTTCCTCAAGCACAGAAGCCAGTGGCAATTTCTTGTAGTGGGTGTAGGGAATGGTGTATATTTTCGGCTGCTTGGTAAAGTCTACCCAGCGAACATGCTCCTCCTCACAAACCTGATAGATCCCTGATGCTTTCGGTAGAAAAGATGGGCTCTGCAGTCCCGGAGAGTCCCCAACGAGTATTTCAAGCGCACCCTCTTTCTTGAGCAACCTGATCATCGCCCTGAGAACTGCTGGGTTTGTGGTGATGCTGCGTTCTTGTTTTGCATCGCTGAGAATATTCGGCTTCAACAAGATTCGCTTTCCTTCAACAGAAGGCATGCCTGCAAGTCTGCAAGCTTCTTGGACCGCCTGGTCTACAGCGCTCTGATCATAATTCTCACACCGTAGTATGGCAACACTGCTCATGCTTCTCTCCTTATGAGGCAGAAATAGAGTGGACCACGCCCGTATCCCTGGTCCGGCAGAATGATTGACCCATAGCGTCTCTCCTCGCTTCCCTCGGTTTTACTGTCCAGAATAGTAAATCGGCCGATTCGCTTGTCAAACAACTTCTCTACGACCCGTTCATTTTCTCCTGGGTTGATCGAGCAAGTGCTGTAGAGGATATAGCCACCCACCTTTACCGCTTCCAGGGCAGAAGCAAGCATGGCAAACTGGGTGATGGCAAGCCGTTTGGGGCGCGAGGGACTCCAAAGAGATAGGGCTTTTGGGTCATGGAACACATGTCGTTCACTGGAACAAGGGGCATCCAGGAGAATTCTATCGTACTGGTTCTGCTCATAGAGTGACCAGCGAGTTGCATCATGGGCAGTTACCTGGATTATGTTCTGTTCTTCCTCTCTTAGGTGGTCTCGGATGACCTGTTTCAGCCTTGCCCTCCTTGCTGAGGAGCGGTCATTGCTGATAAGAGACCCCCTTCCTTGCAGGCTTGCTGCAATCACCAGCGTCTTTCCTCCTGGGGCTGCACACATATCCAGTACGTGATCTCCACTCTCAACACCAAGCAGTTGGGCAGCAATTACCGATGCTTCATCAAGATAATAGGGTTGGGTAAGTCCTTTCTTGAAGGCAATTGGAGCCTTTTCCTGCATCAGGGACTGTTTCAGAGGTTGCCATCGTTTTTGATAGATGTCCTGGTAATATGCATCAAAGAGCTCAGCTCCGCCTGGTTTTCCCTTCTGTTTTGCCATGGACTGACTGTACCAAGTTTTAAACCTCTTGTGAACCTTTCCTTCCTATGATATGCTCGGCCATGGCATATATAACTGCATTTCTCGAAGGCATTATCAGTTTTATCAGTCCCTGTATCCTTCCTATTCTTCCGCTGTACTTTTCGTACCTTGCAGGAGGTGTTGTAGAGCAGGACCAGGAGAAGAATGTACTGTTGAAAAACAGCATTGCCTTTGTCATTGGATTCACCATCCTCTTTGTGGCACTTGGGGCAGCATCCACGACCATTGGACAGTTCTTGCAGAGTCATCTGGACATGCTCAACCGCATTGGGGGGATATTGGTAATCCTCTTTGCATTGAACAATCTAGGCTTTGTGCTCGTGCCTGCCTTGAACAACAATCATAAATTCCAGATGAAAGGCCTCCAGAACATGAACGTTCCCAAATCGATGCTTTTTGGATTGGTGTTTGCGCTGGGATGGACTCCCTGTGTGGGGCCTTTGCTCGGAAGTGCACTGATGATGGCAGCCAATGCAGAACTAGTCACCAAGGGAATGCTGACGCTCTTCTTCTATGCCATGGGCCTCGGTGTTCCTTTCCTGCTCTCGGCAATCCTGCTCGATCAACTGGAGAGCGTCTTTACTGCAATCAAGAAGCATGCAAAGCTTATCACCATAATCAGCGGTCTGTTCCTCCTGGCCTTCGGTATTGCCTTGGTCCTTGGGTTCAATCCGGCCGCACTGTTTCTCTAGGAGATTTCCATGAAAAAAAATACTCGTACCTTGATGATCACCTTGATCTCATTCATCGTCATCATCGTTGTCGCATCGGTTGCCTACAATGCACTCAAGGAGACCAGCGCCCCGGCTGTTTCTCTCGCCCCGAATCTCAATGGTATTCCCTCCAAAACAGAAGAACCTGGTTCCGTTGAGCCTTCAATTGACGCAACAGAAGAGGACGATGTGGACACGATTCCTTCTGTGGTCGATGAATCGACGGATTCCTCAGCTTCTGAAACAGCAACTGAAGAACCTGCCAAGACACCTGAAACAGAAGTGGCCGAAGAAGCCCCTAGGATGCCGGACATTCCTCTCTTCACACTCTCTGGGGAAGAGACCAGTTTTGATGCAGTGAGAGATGGAAAACCTGCGATCATCAACTATTTTGCATCGTGGTGCCCACCCTGCAAGCAGGAGTTGCCACACTTCCAGGATGCCTATGATACCTATGGGGATGAGATCAGTTTCATCTTCCTCAATGCTATGGACGGACAGCGAGAGACGCTTGAGACCATAACCACCTTTATGGAGGAGTTCCCCTTCAGTGGACCGGTCTATACAGATGAAGGAGTTTTTGCCTACATCTTCCAGACAAACAGCCTTCCAACCACAGTCTTTTTCAATGCCGATGGTTCAATCGCAAACGGTTATCTTGGCTATGTGAGCGAGACGGCCTTGCAGGAGAACATTGAACGGTTGCTCACACAAGAGTAAGCATATAGCCAACATAGAAGAGCGCGCTTCCTCCAATACAGAATAGGTGCCAAATGGCATGGTAGTGGGGGATGCGCTTGCTTGCGTAGAAAATGACTCCGACGCTATAGGTGAGCCCTGCAGCAATGATCCACTTCACCAATGAAGAGGGGATGAAGGGCACAATCTCCTTCCAGAAGAAGACAATCAACCAGCCCATGGCGAGATAAAGCAGGACATGCAATGCCTTTGCTTTTCCCCAAAAGAGTAGGGTAAAGAGAATGCCGACAAATGCTATTGTCCAGACCAAGGCAGTAATGCGGTAGGCCTCAGGGGTGGCGATGTACATCATCAGGGGAGTATACGTTCCTGCGATGAGGAAATAGATGTTGCTGTGGTCAAGGATTCGGCAGATACGCTTGCCATTTCCCCAGGGAAGTGCGTGGTAGAGAGCTGAAGAGCTATAGAGCAACAGCATGGTGAGTCCCCAGATTACCATGCCCAGCTGAAAGGACCGGCTGGAGAGTGAGGGAAGCTTGATGAGGATGGAGATGAGTGCAGCGAGTGCAAGCGCTGCTCCCACGATGTGGGTGACAGCATTCTCCTTTTCGGCCTTTGGATCGTCATAGGTGTGAAGGGTGATATGAGCTTCTAGCCAAGCCTTGAAACGTTGCATCGTTGATGCCTCCTGTTGCTGGATACTTTAGCTGAGCGAAGATTTCTGGGCAATGGTATATTTGTGCTGTTTGCGTACTAGTAGGAATCTATCAGGGTGAAAAAACAGGGCCATGAGGCCCTGGATTTAGAGGATATGCTCCAAAAAGAGTTTTGTGCGTTCACTCTTTGGGTTGGAAAAGATTGCATCGGGGGTGCCGACCTCGACGATTCTTCCCTCATCCATGAATACCACCTTTGATGCAGCTGCCTTTGCAAAGCCCATCTCATGGGTTACCAGAAGCATGGTCATGCCACTCTTTGCCAGTTTGAGCATGACATCCAATACCTCCTTGATCATTTCAGGATCAAGGGCACTGGTGGGCTCATCAAAGAGCATTACCTTGGGTTCCATGGCAAGTGCGCGTGCAATGGCTACCCGCTGTTGTTGACCGCCTGAGAGCTGGGGAGGATGTACGTCGGCCTTCTCCTCAAGTCCAACCAGCTTTAAAAGATCACGGGCCTTCTCCTCCGCCTTCTTGTGGGAGATCTTGCGTACCTTTACAGGGGCGAGGGTGATGTTCTCCATCACCGTAAGGTGGGGGAAGAGGTTGAAGGACTGGAAAACCATCCCTACCTCCTCACGGATCTTTCTGAGATCTACATGGGGATCGGTTACCTCATCCTCGTCAATGAAAATCTTTCCACCGGTTGGATTCTCCAGTTTGTTGACGCTGCGAAGCAGGGTGGATTTGCCACTGCCGGATGGACCGATGATGACCACAACCTCTCCGTTTTCTACCGTAAGGTCGGCATGCTTTACTGCCTGAACCAGGGTCTTGTTTGCTGTTACATAATCTTTTGAGAGATCTTCTATGCGTATTCTAGCCATTCTGATGCAACCTTTCCTCCAGGATTCCTACCAAGCGGGAGAGCAGGAGGGTGATAATGAGGTAAATGAGTGCGACAACCAACATGGTTTCCAAGGAAAGGAAGGTCCTACTGATGTACTCTCTCCCTTTTCTGAGGATATCACTCAGAGCAATGGTGGAGACCAAGGATGAATCCTTGAGCATGCTGATGAACTCATTTCCAATTGCAGGGAGAATAACTTTTACTGTCTGGGGGAGGATGACATAGCGGAATGCTTGGGAGCGGCTCATGCCAAGGGCAATTGCTGCTTCCATCTGTCCCTTTGGGATAGCTTGGATTCCGGCTCTTACAATCTCGCCCATATAGGCACCAAAACAAATCGAGAGGGCGACCACAGCTGCCACCATTCCCTCAATCTTGAAGAAACGACCCATGGCGTAGTAGATGAAGATCAACTGGACCAAAAGCGGTATACCCCGGATCAACTCTACGTATACGCCGCTGATCATATTCACCCAACGACGCTTGCTCACCGAGCCAAGACCAGTGACCGTTCCTATGACCAACGCTCCAAGGATGGCAAGTATGGTAGCCTGGAAGGTAACCGGAGCTCCCTTGATGGTGACCATGAAGATGTCCCGGTAGGGTTGTGGCTTGAACATAACCAAGCTGGTGAGCAGGGCAATTGCGCTGAAGAAGGTTATTCTCCAGGAGTTGAGTACATGCCCGTCATCCTTGCGTGGGATCAGCACCCCATCGGTCATCTGGATGGTGAGCGCTTTTTTCTTCTGTGCAGTTGGATCCACCGAGACAACCCGGTCCCGTAGCTTCTGCATAGCTGCTGTTTCTGTATCAAATGGTTTGTTTTCCATAAAGTCTCACATATTCCTAATATACAGGAAGTACTACATAATTATGCATATAAAGTCAAGCTATCGTGTATAATTATTCATATTTTCCCAAAAGAGAGAACAGCCGCCAAACGGCGGCTGTAGTGGATTGTTCAGGGAAGAACCGTATCAGATAATTCCCCATTTTTCTTTCAGGGCATCCATGGTTCCATTCTCTTCGATGGTTTTCAAGCCATTGTTGACCAGATCAAGTACCTCACTGTTTCCCTTGAGGGTGGCAATGGCAATCGGCTCGGGGTCTGCCAAATCGCTTGCACTTCCGGTGATCTTGAGCTTGCTGGCAAAGTTCTCATTGGCCAAGACATAGTCACCTGCGATAACAGAGTCAGTAACAACCGCATCGAGGTTGCCGTTCAGCATATCTTCAATGGCAAAACCAACTTCATCATATGCCTTGATGTCTACACTAAAATCATCGTTCTTCTGGTCGAAGTCGTCCAGAAAGATATGTCCGGTGGTACCAAGCTGCACACCGACAGTCTTATTGTTGAGACTTGCGGTGTTTGAGAGGGATGTATCGGAAACAGGTGCCAGAATGGCTTGGGTGACTACAAGGATTGGTGTCGAGAAGTCCATGGTGGCCTTTCTCTCTTCGGTAACGGATACTCCACTTGCAACTGCATCATATGCTCCATTGGCAAGGCCAGCAAAGATTCCTTCCCAGGCCACATTGCGGATGGTGATCTCGACATCATTGACTTTGGCGATCTCATTGACCAGATCAATCTCGAAACCGACGATATCCCCGTTTTCATCAACAAACTCAAGCGGGGGCCATGCACAGTTGGCTGCAAAGACATAGGATTTTTTTCCACTCTCCTCTGCTTGTGCCTGGGCAAAGACCAGTGTTGATGTGAGAGAGAGTAACAGGGTAGCAACTACAAGTATCTTTTTCATGGTAAATCTCCTTCTTCTTATATGCGAATAATGCATAGATATGCAAGTATTGTCAACTATTTAAGAATAAATATGCACAAAAAAGGGAATTATAAGCAAAAAACAAGGAGCCGAAGCTCCTTGTGCTTTCGTGAAAAACTACTTACAGTAGATTCCACTTTTCCTTCAGGGCATCAAATGATCCGTCAGCCTTTGCTTTCTGGAGTCCTTCGTTGATAAGTTGCAGCAGTTCCTGGTTGTCCTTCTGTACAGCAATTGCGATATCTTCCTGGGTGAACGGCTCTCCTGCTACCATCAGCCTTGAACTGTAGTGCTCATTGGAGAGTACAAAATCACTGGCTATCAAGGAGTCGCACACAGCAGCATCAACATTGCCATTGAGCATATCTTCAATGGCAAGTCCGATATCATCATAGGCCCTTCTCTCTACGGGGTAGGCTTCCAAGGCAAAGTCTCCGGTGGTACCAATCTGTACCCCGATCTTCTTTCCCTGTAAATCTTCGATACCCTTTACACGGCTTGCATCCTCATTCCTGATAATGACAACCTGTCCTGCTGAGAGAATTGGAGTGGAGAAAGCCATGCTGGCTTTTCGCTCTTCGGTAACGGTTACCCCACTGGCAACCCCGTCGTATGCTCCGTTGGCAAGGCCGGCGAAGATGGTGTCCCAAGGAATATTCTTCACGGACATAGGTACCCCGACCTTCTCGCCGATGAGGGGAATCAATTCAACCTCAAAGCCGGTGAGTGTTCCATCTTCGATGAACTCAAGCGGTGGCCAGGTTGCATCAGTGGCAAAGACATACCCTTCTTTGGTCTCTTCTTTTTTGCAGCCGGTAAGTACCAGTAGGATGACCAGTACTACCATCAGCGCTGCTGTCATGGTTTTCTTCATTGTGTTTCCTTATGATTGTATTGGATACTGCAGTGTTGTATTCGATTCGGATGATGGGCAACTTTATCAGTTCTGTCAATGGCCAATGATCTCAAAGGTGGCTGACAAACCGATGATTAGTCCAAGAAGTGCTCCTC
>JBFWKK010000036.1:0-27464 GCA_050252715.1 Sphaerochaeta sp.
GTGACGACCTCATTTATGCGCTTACAGCAAAAACTCCGAAGACCCTGACATTGCGGATGAATAAGATTATTCAGAGGGCGGAGAAATTCGTCTGCCCCATAAAACCAGGGCGGACAGTACCAAGGGCGGAAAACAAGCGAAAGACCCAATTCCATTATAATCACAAGTCAAATTGTTGAGATTTTGGGAGAGTTGGGCTTAAGTTGTGATCATTGCTTTGAAATTCATGTATTGTATTCCTTTCATGTAGAATTAGCTCTCTGACCCAATAAGGTGCAAGGATTAGATCTTGCTTCAATTCTTCTTCATGTAATGTTGAAAGGATACCTTGAATAATTTCTCTGTGTTCGGGAGTAATATTACCGTTACCAATTTCTTTTATACTTGAAACAAGCAATTGCAGTGTTGGATTATGAAAGGATAAATTTTTAGCAGTGGTGCGCTTAAATACAATAATTCTTCCATCTTCAAGATTAATCTTTCTAGGAGAGCCATCTGTAAGGAAAACAGCAGATGTAGGTACTTGCATGGTAAATCCTAACTTATACAATGCATAGGAACCTGTAGGAATGATTCTTGATCTCTCCTTCATGGCTATAGCTGTCGCAATATCTTCTAGGGAAGGAGTTGCATAGGTTCCTATGACGTTTGAAAAACGTGGATATAGGCAGATGCCAGGTCCCAAACGGATGATACGTTTTTGTTGCACCAATCTCGATAGGATTATATGAAGAGCTGTTTGTCCAATATTTTCAAATACTTCAGGAAAGAATATTGTTCCTTCCTTCATGGTTTGGATCTGAGTTCTTGCTTGTTCTGCTTTTGATGGGATGCGATTTCGCTTCATATGGTATAAATATAGCAAATATATATCAAGCTAGGTGTGGAATAGGGAGAATCCAAGAGGCAAGATAAGTACCCCATCCCGCTGAAAAAGGAATCGGCTGACCCTGCCACTTTTTTTAAAGTTATGTACGTACCTGGTCAATTGTGGTATGACTTATAATCAGGATAAGCACAGGAGCGGAGTACCATGGAGTTGTTTCACGGACTGGCAGCCCTATTTTCAGGGAGGAGTAGGGAGTTTCCACCTACCCTCTCAACACGGGCACGCGTAAAAGGCAGGGCCCTTATTAAGAGATTTTATGCTCTCAACGGTATCTCCATCGTATTTCTCATGGAGAATATCCTGATCCTCTACGCCATTGCCAACGCTGTCTCTGATCCTCTGATTGCCGTGCTTTCTTCCTTTGTCCATCTGACAATGCCATTCATGATCGTCGGCAAGCATCTGGTATCGAAGATCGGAGGGGCACGTACCTGGGCACTGGGGTGGTTCCTTCGCTACGTGTTCGCATCCTTTCTGATTGCTGCCCCGATGGCTGCTCCCTATGTGCCCCAAGCTGTAGTTTCTGCGATCATACTCGTTGCGGCTTTCGGTTTCGCGCTCTTCAGGAGCATGGGAGTTGTGGCGACTTCGCCGCTTGAGGGTGAGGTCACCACACCGGAGAATAGGGGAGCTTTTCTCGCAGGCAACCACCTTCGGGTCACTACGACACAGATTATTGCTATGCTGGTGGTTATCCTCATAACCCGCTACACCGCCGAAATCTGGGTTTATCAACTGGTAATCGCCATCGCCTGCCTTATCGGCATCTATGCCTCCACAGTGCTTGCTCGAATCCCTGAATCGCAGATGCCGCAAGTCTCTGCTCGCATTCCGTTGGGCCAGTCCTTTAGGCGACTGTGGGGTCAGAAACAGGCTCGCGGATTGCTGTTCGCTTGGAGTGGCGGACTGGTGAGCTTCATGATGGTCATTCCTTTCATGATGATAGCGGTGAAGAACGGCTACGGGATTGCGGATTCTACGGTCCTGCTCTTTTCACTCATTCTGCTCGTTGGGGGAGTCTTTTCGTCGGTGATCAATGGAATGATCGCAGACCAAGTAGGACCTCGGCCGATCCTCCTGCTGAGCACAGCAGGCCTCCTGCTGCCAGCAGGTATGTGGGCTGTCGCTCCGGAGATTTTCAGTCCTCTGTTGGTGGGAGTGGCCTTCTTCATTGCCGGATACTGTAAATTCGGCATTATTGTCGGCCTGAATCACTACTTTCTCTCTTCAATCGGTGATACCGACCGGGTCGGTAGCGCGCTTTTCATCCGTGTTTTCTCCGGTGTGGCTGCAGGTCTTTCGGGGACGGTCATCGGCGGGGGACTGCTCTCCTGGCTAGAATTTTCGGGGTTTAGCGGGATGGATGGTTACCGTCTCTATTTCAGGATTATCATCGGGGTACTGGTGGTAATGATTTTTCTTGTCCGGTCGCTTGAGAAGCTCAATGAGTGGCCCCTAACGAATGTGATCAGCCTCTTCATGGCACCTCGGGATCTCTACGCCATCCATGTGCTCAATCGGCTACGCAACCAGGATGATAGCGGTGAGGATGCCCGGAACGTGAAACGGCTCGGGGACATCGGCTCGACCATCCCGGAGACTGAACTCCGACAGCAACTAGACTCTCCTCTGCTCACTGTCCGTGTTAATGCTTTGCAGGCGCTCGGGAACATCTCCTTCGGAAGAAAGACCGAAGATGCTGTGCTCAACCAGCTTTCCTGCGGCGAGCACACCACCGCCTGGATAGCGGCAGAAATCGTCGGCAAGCACCAGATTAAACGGGGTGTGGAACTGTTGCGCTGGGGACTGGGCTCTTCAGATCATTTTCTCCAGGGAAAGTGCATGGTTGCCCTTGTCCGGCTTGGGGACACTGCCTCCTATGCTCAGATTATCTCGCTCTTTACATCATCAGATAATCCGAGGATTATCATCCACGGTGCCAAGGCCCTTTCGCTTATGGAAGGTATGTCGGCCCTGACGGTAATCCTCCGAAAATCGATTGATCCCAAACTCCCAGTCTCTGTCGTGGACGAGGTGCTCACCGCCGCGGCAGCGACCGTATCGCAGGAGCAGCGGTGGTACCATTTCCTCCAGAAGTACAACAAAAACCGATATGTCGGGGCAACCGAGTTTATCTCCGACCTGGACGGTGTTGGTTTCAGAAAAGAGGATATCAGCTTGTTTGCCAAGATGGCGGGGCAGGAGCAGATGCTTCCCCATTTTACCAGGACACTGGAGAATCTCGCAGCAGTGAACGACAGTCCTGTCGCTCTGGAGATACGCAGGCTGTTGTCAGACACCGGGATCGACCATATTCCGGTCAAGACGGCCTTCTGCATCGCCCTGATCCTCTCGGCCGTTTCTGATCGGGGGCACCCCCTGACAGTGCTTCCATACTAATCGAAAGAGTATTTTGTCCTGATGTAAGCTGTAGTGGAATTTGGGAAGTCATGTACTGAGTAATAGTATAAGAATATGGTAGATGCATATAACAAATCACATGATTACTGTAGGAAGGGGTTTGTGCCCATAAATAGGATGGCAATAATGATATATACAGTAACAACTTCTGTTCTTAGATTACGTATGCTCATCTCTCTCCCCTTGGGTGGAGTATACTCGATTCCTTTTCTGCACTCAATGAAGACGGATGTCCTGAGTTTTCATCCTGAGCAGGGAGAGTGAGCGCATAAGGGAGTAGTATTTCTTTTCTTGTGGGAGCGTAGCTGCTTGGAGTTTTACTTGCAATACCTTTGGGTCTTCAAACCAATCATTTTGGACTCTGCCCTGGTTAATGATTGCATCAAAGCCTATTGGGGAAGCATTCCTCTCTTGCAAGGTTTCCGATAATCTCTCTGCAAGTTCGTCATAAAGAGGATGGATGAAATGGTTTGTGTACTGGAGGTACCATTCTTGTATTGAATCAATCCCAACATCCAATAATTCGCTATCTTCAATGGTATGGGCTAGGGAGAGGTAGAACAGGCTTGCCTTTCCTTTGCCCTCTTGAAGTCGGAGAATTCTGCCTAGTCGTTGTATGCGTTGGCGTTGTTCGGAGGTGGTAGCAAGGAGAATACCTACATCTGCAGAGGGTATATCGAGGCCCTCATCCAAAGCCTTACAAGAGACAAGGATTCGGGCCTCCCCTGTGCGGTATCTACGTAGTGCAAGGGTTTTCTCTGTCTCCCCCATCTCACTATGATACTGTGCCACCTTATTGGGGAAGTATCGCTTCAGCCTGGCATAGAGGGCTTCACTTTGACTGATCCGTTCCCCAAATATGATGATCTTACTCTGTGAGTCAAGCAAAGCAATAAGGTCAAAGGCACAAGACAGTCTCTGTGGTGCTTCATATACAAGGGCCCTTCTTTGATAAAACAGCGTGAGCAACAGTGTTGCAGTCTCAGCAATTGAGGGCGTCTCACTCAGACAAAGTTGTTGTAGTTCAATGAAGAATGCCGAGCCTTTAATTTTGGAGAGGCCAGGTATCAACCTATTGAGCTTTTTAAGTGCTGTAGTGATTCGTCCTGAAAGCTCATCATACTTTGCTACCTGGGAATTGGTCATCTTCAAGGCAACATTGTAGATGACCACTTGGTTGATTACTCCCTGCGTCATTGCCTCCGAGAATCCATAGGTATAGAACAGTGGTCCAAGGGAAGGAACCAATACCTGCTCAAAACCATTACCTTGTGGTGTTGCTGAAAGGCCAAGGGAGTAGTAGTTTTTCTTATCACGTTCATGCAGCAATTCAAGGAAAGAGAATATTTTTCTGTTCTCTGCGCTTGCATAATGATGGCACTCATCTGCAATGAGCATTACAGGTATCTTGTTGCTGAGTTGTTTATGCAGAATGTAAGAAAGCTTATATCGAGCAGAGTTGATAACATAGATCATGACAGGCTTGTCATGCTCTTGATGATGCGTACCACAGACCCACCCAATATCTTCTCTCTGTATTCCTAGGTCATCATGATGAGCGAGAATAGCCGATTTCCACTGTCCGATTAGGAAGGTTTTTGGGACGATGATTACGATATGTAGCTTGGTTTGCAGTTTTTCCTGCAAGGCTTTTGCAGCATACAGGGCAAAGATTGTTTTTCCGGCTCCTGTTACTACCTGCGCAACACCACGGCCCTGCCTTTCCAGATAGGATGCGATACACTGCTCTTGCCATGCATGAAGGGATATGCCCATCGAATTGAAGCTCCTTGGCACAAGATACCACGAGAGGTCTTCCTCGAGCAATGTCATGCGATAAAGCTAAAAGGGATTGCATAGAATAGCACCATCATTTATGCTTTTTTTGTATGCCCAGAAAGGAGAAGTCATGGACTACGAAATATTATATAACGAATATCTTGCTTACGAGAAGGCGATTAAAGAAAAGATCAAATTGGTAACCAAATTACAAAAAACTATTGCAAAGAATATGAGTAGTGGTGACCTTTCTAAAAGTATTTCAGACACTGAGTTGTTGCATCAAGCAAGCGATGAGTTGTCTGAATTGACCAGTAGTCTAAGCACCTTGCTTTCAAACTTTGATGCCAGAGAATATATGGAAAGCGGACTTTTTGCTCAGCAGCTCTTGAATCAGTGTGAGCAGAGTAATGTTGATGTCATCGGTGATTTCCCAGTCTACGAGATGTTTCCCTACAAGGTACGGTTCGATGTAGAGAACCAGGAAGCATATCTAGACCGAAAGAAGGTCTCTTGTCTTCGTCCATCCACCTTGGTGTCCATTGTTAAGTCAGGACAAGAAAAACTCTACAAGGCATCCTTTAGGGCAAACCAGTTCGCAACTGAGTTGGCTGCTGCCTATGATCTTGCTTGTTTGAAGCTTGGGAAGGAAACAGGAGCAGATATCTACCTGACCACACTCTATAAATACTTGGTGCCGATGAGCCGATCACGCAAAGAGTATGACCAGCAAAGTTATGCATTTGATATTGCCCGGCTTTTTGCGGCCCAAGATGTGGAAGTAAAGGGAGGGAGGTCATTCCAGTTTGGTCCAAGCAGAAACAACTCCAAGGCACTGAGGATTCTTGACCAGACTGGAAGAGAGTACTATCTCGCAACCATACGATTCTATTAAAAAGAGGTAGTTTGATGGAAATGCAGACCAATATGCGTGCAACCATTGCCCAGCTTTCTCAGGGAGAAGTTCCTGAAAGTGACCAATTGCTCAACCAACTTTCAGTTGGAATCCAATTTCTTACTGACTTCTATCAGGAGAAATATCTTGATGAGTTCATCAAGGCAGGGGGGAGCAAGATCAAGTTCATTACGGGAAGAAAGGGAAGTGGGAAGACTCACACCCTTCACCTTTTGCAGTCCCTTGCAAAGCAGAGGAAGTATGTAACGGTCAGCATTTCTGCAAAGACACTCTGGCTTCATGATTTCAGGGAATTTTATCTAGAGGTGCTCCGACAAGCCAATATCATGAACTTGCTCAATCATTGCAGTGAGAAAATTATCCATGCAATGGGATTTGAGAGCAAAGACATTGACCCCGGTCTCACTTTCCTTGATTTCCTCGCTCAACAAGGTCTAGCTGATGGAATAACCAGACGGGAGATGCGTAACCAGTTAAAAGAGATGTTCCTTGATAATCCAAGGATGGATAATAACTTTTCTCTTGCTTGCAGTTTGCTCTGCGGTTCCTTGCTTGGTCATCCGGTATTGGAAGAAACAAACAAGGAACTTCTGCTTGCATGGATGCATGGAGATAAAAAGATTCGGATGACCCTGCTCAGGCCATTGGGTTTGGCTCCTACCAGAATCACCAAGTATAATGCCCGCAATTTGCTGCGTAGTCTTGCTGAACTGGTGCATCTGAGTGGATACACTGGACTGTTGGTGACCGTTGACAATCTTGAGGTCCTGGTTGATAGGTCAGGTATGAATCCACTGCATTACACCAAGATGAAACGGGAAGATACGTATGAAAGTATTCGCCAATTGATTGATGACATTGATACCTTCAACCACTGTATGGTGGTGTATGCGTTCTCGGGGGAATTGCTCGATAATGAGAATGCTGGGTTGAAATCATACCAAGCACTCTGGATGCGAATCCAGAATGAGGTACGTTCAAAGCGAGTGAACAAGTTTACCGATATTGCCGATCTCGATGCGATTGCACTCCAGGAATATTCACCATCATTGTTGGTAGAGATGAGCCAGAAGCTTGCACAACTGGTGCAGCATATCAATGTACAGGCATCCCCATTGGATGATGAGCATGCAAGACAGCTAATAACGCAGGCCAAACTGGGTGGTGTGTCACTTCCTCGTTTGGTCAATCAGGCGACGTTGGGATTCCTTGCCCAACAAGATACTGCTGAGGAGGAAGAACATGGCTTGGGGTTATGAAGAGAGACATATGATCGAGGCCCTGCGCTCAGGGGTTCCTTCCAAGGCTATAGGTCACCACTTTGCAGAAGCCAGACAAGAACTTTTGGATGATGTCATAGAGAAACTGGATGGTGTGTGTGACTCAAAGATGAGTGATTCCATGATTATCAGTGGGAAATATGGTGAAGGGAAGACCCATCTTATCAACACCATCTATACACTGGCTCATCAGAGAAACATGGTTGTATCCCTGATTTCCTTGAGCAAAGAGACACCTTTGGACAAACTTTACTTGGTGTACCCGAAGTTGGTAAGCAATACCTACTTACCCAACCATGTTCAGCCAGGGTTTACCCAGGAACTGAACAAGCTTTCCCCAAATTCCCCTTTGACCAACGATCTCTTGCTCTATGGAGCAACACAGCTTGAGACCGATCGTTTGTACTATCTACTAAGGTCCTACCTCAATACTGACGATATGGAAGAGCAGTTCCTGCTGCAGACAGATTTGGAAGGAGATTTTGTACCCAACCTCCAGATCAAGAAAATGTATCGTAGGATTTTCGGTGAGAAGGTAGTATTCAACCAGAATTTTGTGAAATCTCGTCACGCCCAGGACTATGTGGCATTCCTCAGCCATCTGTTCGTGCAGCTAGGGTATAACGGGTGGGTGGTTCTCTTTGATGAATCTGAGCTCGTTGGTCGTCTTAGCAAGAAGGCGAGGGCAAAGGCATACAATAATCTCGCTTCGTTTCTATTCCCTGCCAAGCAGCTGGAAGCTACCTTCAGTCTTTTCGCCTTCAGTTCTTCCTATGCGGAGGATATTATTGAGGCAAAGAATGAGTATCAGAATCTGGAAGAGTTGTATCCTGAAGGACAGGAGCCGATGAAATCAGTGTTGGATTCCATTGTGAAAGCTCCTCAACTAAAGCCACTTAGCCATGAAGAGATGCAGCAGATCCTTGAGAAGATTGTACGCTTCCATGCAAAGGCATATGACTGGCAACCTGGGATTGCGTTGGAAGAGCTCTTATCACGTGTAGATAAAAGCGGATATTTGTTGCGGTCGAAGATTCGTAGTGCAATCGAGTATCTTGATCAACTCTATCTTTACCAAACAGAAGTTGACAGCTCAGTCGGTCAACTTGAAGAGGGTCATTACGAAGAAGAGAGCGAAGAAGAGAGTACCCCTACTTTTGAACAGTTGTTTGATGATTGACCTATCATATGTACATACAGGAGTTTGCTTTGTATGGAAATGGGTAAAGATATCTCTTATTTCAATCAACTATGACGCTATGCTTTGGCTCTTTCACAATTAGCAGATGCTGTAGTATTGGCAAAACTGCGTCCCCTCAGTGCATTGGAACAACAGGGTATGGCCCAAAGGATGCTGTTCGTTCAGCTTTCGCTGTGGGATTGATAGAGGATGATGAGCCCTGGATGGACATGATCCGGGACCGTGGGTAAATCTATGACCTAGAGGTCACCGATGCAATTGCTACACACATCACGAGCTCGTATATTCATGCTTTCCAGAAGCTTTTGAAGATTTCCTCGTGAAATGAATTGATCCAGCAACGTATAGAGCCTCTTGTATTCTCTGTTTTCAAAGCAGAGGATACTTTGGGTAAAAGGTGCCAGAAATAAAAAAATAGTTACTAGAGTAACCAAAAGAAATATAATAATGGTAGCTGCAGTAACCAATTATTTCGAAAATTGGTGAATGCAGTGTACAAAAATAGAAATGTGCCGTATGCGTATGGTATGGATAGATTATACGAGTTTTATCGAAGAAGATTGCAGCATACTGATATGTCCTTGGTACGGAAGTTTGAGACTACCGTTTCATGGGATGCTCGTCTTGTGGGGATCAAGGGAGCCAGAGGGTGTGGGAAAACTACACTCATGTTGCGGACAATCCTCTGCTAGACGCTGTTGATACCTTCATAAAGCATGGAGGTACTCATATCTTCTTGGATGAAGTGCATACATACCCTGATTGGACCATTGCAATAAAAAATCTGTACGATGAATTCCCTACGCTTCATATTGTCTTCACTGGGTCTTCCTTGCTCGAATTGGAAAGGGGGAAGGCTGATTTAAGCAGAAGAGCACTGATGTATGAATTACCAGAGCTTTCATTCCGAGAATATCTGGAAATTGGAACAAAGATGTCTTTTCCTGCGTTCTCAATTACCGATCTTCTGGATAAACATGGCCAGATTGTTCAAGAGATTGTATCTCGGGTCAAACCCTTTAGGTATTTTTCAGATTACTTACAGTTCGGATATTACCCTTACTACCTTGAGGGTGCAGGGGATAGAGGATGCATATATTGCTTCTGATGATATTGAATACGGATTTGGCAGGAAGATTCCTCTCTGGTTGTTTGGCTTTTTATACTAGAGAGCACATGTCTCTGTAGCTGTGTTTTTACCCATGCCAATTTTCACCTACAGTCTTCCTTCCTTACCGATGTATTCCTGAGCAAGTGCAGGCAATGTAAGGTGAGTTATTCCGTGCCTTGGGGCGGAAAAGAAGGCAACACCTCCTGCGTCCAGGGCCTTGTCCTGAGGCATTGATGCCTTTCATTGCTGAAATGAATAAGAAAAGTCTTGACAGATGACTGAGTATGACTTGATAATTAATTCAATGAATGAATAAAAGGAGTAGTACATGAAGAAAACCGTATTGTTTGCACTTGTGCTCGTTTTGGCCATGTCGTTCGTTACGGCAGCTGGAACCAAGGAACAGAGTAGTGATGGTACTGTAGTCTTGAGCGCGTACATGCAGATTGACCCGGCAAACGACCAGTATGCAGGGCATAATGCTGTTATGGCAGCTTTCGAAGAGAAGTATCCCAACATCAAGCTGGACATTGAATATGCATCTGGGGAATCATTCCACCAGAAATTCCAATCAATGGCAGCTTCCAAGCAGGTCCCTGATGTATTCACCTGTTATGGTGGGGCAAGAACAGCCTATGTTACAGAGACCGGATTGACCCTTGATCTCACCCCCTACCTGGATGAGGCATTCATGAACCAGTTCTCATCTGCAACCTGGCTTCCCCAGGGATCAGCAGAAGCACTGTACATGATCCCCCCTTCCTTCGCAGTGTGTCATAGTGTCTATGCCAACACCGCCTTGCTTGATGAACTTGGTCTTGAGTACCCCGAAACCTTTGAGGAGTTGCTCACCCAGGTTCCCGTCATTCGTGAAGCAGGCTATTATCCGATGAGCATGGGCAACAAGGATCCTTGGGTAGTCAACTCCTGGTTGCTTGGAACCTTCATTGAACGCTTTGGTGGTAGTGAGTGGATTCTCAAGGCAGCAAAGGGCGATGCTTCCTTCACTGAGGAGCCTTTTGTACAGGCCCTTGAGGTTATCAAGACCATGAGCGAGAAGAACGTATTCTCTCCTGGTGTCAACCAGATGTCCAATACAGAGGCTGACCAGGAGTTCTACCAGCAGAAGTCTGTCTATCTTATCGATGCAGCCTGGAGAACCAGCGCCATGGACGGACAACTCCCAGCCGAACAGAGAGAAGCCATTGAGATGCGTGTATTCCCCGCCCTTCCTGGCGAGAAATACCACAACACCAGTAGTGCTGTTGCTTCCGAAGGCTTTGGTATTGCAAAGGCAGTGGAGAAGGACCAGGCAAAGCTTGATGCAGCACTTACTTTCATCAAGTTCTATGCTGGAGAAGAGGGAGCATCCATCCGTGCCCAGTATGGTGAGGTACCTTCCTACAACTTGGATCTGGACAAGATCGAGCTTGACATCATGCAGAAGAAGTTTGTTGAGTTCAGTGCCGAGTATCCCATGGGCTATGTATTTGACTCCATCATGGACGGTGAAGGTGTGACACTGTTGAACACCGACCTGCAGGCCATGATGATGGGTAATGGAGATCCTGCCCAGATCGCCGCTGAGTACGAAGCTTGGGTCGCAAAGAACGATTCAAATCGTGACTGATCGGTAGGGATCCAGTACCGATGAGGTACTGCCGTCGTGCCGGTACGAGTAATCTGCCGGCACGATTCTCATATACAGGAGTTTTTCTCATGCCTAGACTGAATAAACGAGCAAGCTATCTAGCACTCTTGCTCCCCGCCTTCATCATCTACATGGCAATCATAATATTCCCCATCTTGATGAGCTTGGGCTTGTCCTTTACTGAGTGGAGGCGGTTCCAGATGACCGGATTCAATGGGTTGGATAACTATAGGGAGATCCTTTCAGACCCAGTATTCCATCGTTCTCTTTGGAACAATATCCAGATTATGCTTATCAGTGTCTTTGGGCAAATTCCCTTGGGAATTATGCTTGCCTACCTCTTGCATAGGAAGTGGGTAAAGGGAACCAAGTTCTTTGAGTTCATGATCTTTCTTCCCATAACCATCTCATCAGTTGTTATTGCACTGTTATGGAACCGTGTTTTCAGCCCTGTCGGCATCTATACCACCTTTGTGCGTATGGTGACGGGGAATCCCGACTATGTAGTGAAGATTTTTGAGAGCGAACAGTTTGCCATGATCCCGGTATTGGTGGTATTGCTGTGGCAGCATACCAGCTTGTATATGGTCATTTTTCTGGCAAACCTGCAGCGTATCCCAACTTCTGTATTTGAAGCAGCGGTGATCGATGGGGCAAAGGAGTCGACCATTATTTTCAAGATTGTCCTACCTGCGCTGAGTGCTGTCATTTTCACGACCAGTGTATTGGCCATCAGTGGAAGCTTGAAGAGCTTCGATCTTGTGTATGCCATGACCGGAGGTGGGCCGGTGAACTATACCTATGTAATGGCTCTCTACCTCTACCAGCATACCTTCACCTTCCATAATTACGGCAAAGGAAGTGCAGTTTCCATCATTATCGTGCTCTTGAGTGTTGGCCTGATCTCCCTGGTTCGCGGAATCTATGGGAAAGCACAGAAGAAGTTTGAGTAGGAGTGGATTACCATGAATGAACGAACGAAAACAATTTCGAAAGGGTGGACCATTACTTCCTATATATTGTTGATCCTCTTCACCCTCATTACGATTCTTCCTGTGGTATGGATGATGTACTCTTCCTTCAAACCCATGGGAGAGATTATGTTGCACCCTCTTGGGTTGCCATCTTCCCCTACGCTCGAGAACTACCAGAAAGCATTCAAATATGGAAACTTGGTAGTCTCTTTCTTGAATAGCGTGTTCTATGCCGGTATTGCTACTGTTTCCACCGTTCTGCTTGCCTTGGGAGCCGGATTCTCCCTGACCAAGTTTGGGTACCGCAGCAGCAAGCTGTACTTCGGATTTTTTACCTTGGGACTGCTCATTACGGTTAATTCGGTCATTACTCCACTGTTCATCATGGAGACGAATGTAGGATTGTACAATACAAGGCTTGGGGTAATCCTTCCCTATATCGCCTTTGGGCTTCCCATGGCTATTCTGTTGGCTACCAGCTATATCAGAGGTATTCCTGATGCTTTGATCGAGGCAGCGGTAATTGACGGGGCAAGTTATGTGCAGATTTTCTGGAAAATTATCCTGATTGTCTCCACTCCGGTGATGGCGACCATGTCCATCCTCAACTTCCTGAACAACTGGAATGAGTTTCTCATGGTATTCACCTTGACCAGTGGAGAGGACATGAGAAGTTTGCCGGTTGCCATCAACTCATTTGCCGGTAGGTTGAATGAGGACTACGGTTTGCAGTTTGCAGCCCTGGTAGTGGGAACCATACCGATGTTCATTCTCTATTTGGTCGCCCATGAGTCAGTGATCAAGGGGTTTGGTGAAGGTGCATTGAAAGAGTAAAAACTAGCGTTTGAAATATAGAACGTGTACAATAGAAAGGTAGGAGTGTGTAGTGTGAATACTGATGGGATAACCATAGAGATATGTCTTGACTCAGTTGAGTCAATTATTAATGCAGAGAAGGGCGGGGCCAGCCGTGTTGAGTTCTGTTCCGATCTTTTTGAGGGAGGGCTTACCCCCACCCTTGGTGCCTTCCGCGTAGCAAAGGAGCATGCATCTATTCCCATGAATGTCATGATCCGTCCACGCGGTGGTGATTTCTGTTACTCAGACCTTGAGTTCATGACCATGCTCAGTGATGCGGAAATCTTCCGGGAGGCTGGAGCCAATGCCTTGGTCTTTGGCATACTGACACCAGAAGGGCGCATAGATACGGAGCGTTCGGCGAGATTCCTTGAGGTTGCTCAAGGTCTTCCCGTTACCTTTCACCGTGCCTTCGATATGACGCGTGACCCCTATGAGGCAATGGAGGACTTGATTGCCCTGGGTGTGGATCGTGTACTGACCAGTGGGCAGGAGGCAACCGTCCCTGAGGGGTTGGATCTGCTCTCTGACTTGATGGACAGATACGGTAAGCAGATCGTCATCATGCCAGGATCTGGTATTACCGAGCGAAATTTTCCAAGGATTCATCAACAACTCCAGGCGAAGGAGTACCATATGTACTTGCATAGCCCTGTTTCCAGTGCCATGCGCTATCGCCCGGATCATATCTATATGGGTGGTTTGCTTCGTCAAGAAGAATTCCTGTTGCAGCACACTGATCAAGGTAGAGTAGCTTCCATGGTAGGGTCCCTCAAGCCATGATGAAGAAGGTTGTTGGGAATAGTCAGTACCAGAAACTTGCCAATGCTCTGCTCATTCTTCAGCTTCTGCGCAAAGGGCCAAATACACGGGTATCCATAGCCAGGGAGCTGGGGTTGCAACCTTCAACGGTAACATACAATATCAATCGTCTGCTTGAGGCGGGATTGGTACGGCAAGCCACTGCAAGGGAGTTATTGCAAAAGGATAAAGAGGCTCCTATAGCGCTGGGACGAAGGGCTATTGCTTTGGAGCTGAACTGTGATTTTGGACGTGTCATTGGTCTTGAGCTCCTTGCTGATTCAGGTTGGGCATCCATTCTCGATCCTTCGGGTACTGTACTGTACTCACAGAGTGTTGACTATCCTGCTCCTTCCGGGAAGACCGCCCAAGAACGCTTTGAGCATCTTATCGAGACGGTCGTTGCGCAGATGGTTGAAAAGTGTGCAGGCTATAAGGTTCTTGGTGTGGGAATTGCACTTCCGGGTATTGTCGAACCCAATGGGCAAGTCATCCGGGATTGCTGGACTCATGCACTGAAGGGAACCGACCTGTCCCGATATTTTAAAATGAACTACGATTTTCCGGTTATTCTGGAGAATGATGCAAACTGTTGTGTACAGCGATATCTCTTTGAGGGAGCTGCTGAGAGGCGGGATAATTTCATGTACCTCCTTGCTCGCAGCTATCCAATGAGTCATGTCCCTACGGGGGTTTCTCCCTTTGGTATCGGACTTGGGCTTGTATTCGATGGAAATCTCTATCGTGGATCCGACTCAAGGGCCGGGGAGTTCATGAGTGCCCTTATGCCTGTGAAACAGACGGGGACCCAGCTCTCTGTCTCCATACAGGACGCACATGATATTGCCACCGATGCCCACATACGTCTCTCGGTGTTGCGTGAGCTGGTGGCGAATATCAGGAGTCTTGCTTCGGTATTGGATCCTCATGGCATTTATCTCGGGGGGTTCATCTCAGACTACTTTGATGAAGTGGTAACCTTGCTTTCGGATGAGCTTAGCCAGAAAGTCATCTTTACAAATGGCCATACTGATGCCTCAGAGGGAGCGGCAGTGAATTTGCTCTCCCTTCTGTATCGCATCCCCCAGGTAGGGGATGAGTCTCCCTATGTCCATCTCACTTCACTATTCCAAGAAAGCATCTCATAAGGAGGAGTATTGCAATGAAACGAGTTGTTGTTGGTGGCATGCACCATGAGTCAAATACATTCAATCCCATTCTTGCTGATTGGCAGGATATTCGCGTACGAAGAGGTCGGGCCATGCTTGATCCGATCAACAAAGACAGCATTGGCGGGGTGGTTTCCACCCTGCAACAGGCAGGATATGAAGTCATTCCAACCCTCATTGCACGAGCGGTTCCCAATGGCCAGTGGAAGAAAGAGGTCTATACCACACTTAAGAAAGAGTTGCTGGATGCACTGAGGGAGGCTGGAAAGATTGATGCAATCTGTCTCTCTCTCCATGGCAGCATGCGGGTGGAAGGAATTGGCGAGGCAGAGGGAGACCTTCTCTCGGCCATCAGGGAACTGCAGCCTGATGTTCCCCTCATTACCTCCTTGGATATGCATGCAACCATCACTGAGAAGATGATCAAGCATGCAGATGGTTTTGTGGGGTACAAGTGTGCTCCACATACCGATACCTTTGAGACCGGGGTGCATGCTGCCAAGATGATCATCCATGTATTGGAGGATGGTGCGAAGCCTGTCATAGAAATGGTGCGTATTCCCATGATTGTTGCCGGGGAGCAGTCTGAGACCAGTGTGGAGCCGATGGTCAGCCTGATGGCTGAGCTCAAGCGATTGGAACGGGACCCTTCGATTATGGCTGCTTCCTATCTTTTGGGATTTCCTTGGGCTGACACAGAACCAAACAGTATCGTAGCCCTGGTTGTCGCTGACAACGATGAAAAAGCTGCCAAGACACTGGCCTTGAAGCTTGCCAAGAACTTCTGGGAGAAGCGAAGTGAGTTCCATTTCTACAATGAGACCCTTATGCCAGAGCAGGCACTAAAGGTCTGCCTAAAGCGGGTGAAGGACAGCGCTCCGGTTGTGATCAGTGACAGTGGTGACAATCCTACTGCAGGAAGCAGTGGCGATGTCACCGGCTTTCTCAAGCTGATGCTTGCGAGTGATGAAGCATCCTCTCTCGATCCTCCTGCTCTCTACCAGTGTTTCTATGATCCAGCTCTGGTGGAGAAAGCCTTTGAACAGGGAGTTGGTTCTACGTTTGAAGGATCTCTTGGTGCCGCCTTCGATACCATCAAGAGTTCTCCCGTGGTAGGGAAGATGCGTGTGAAGGCATTGAAAAGGGACTGGGATGGGAACCAGGTGGATATTGCCTGCATCCACACTGGAGGCATCGATGTGGTGGTTTCCAGCAAGCATGTGGGTGCCTATGACCCTGAAATGATGCGTTCTTTGGGTGTGGTGCCTGAGGCATGCAAGCTCATCGTAGTGAAACTCGGGTACCTGGAGCCGGAGATCAGGGCGATCAGCAACTACTCGGTTATGGCACTCACCGAAGGTTCCACCAATGAGGTATTGGCCAATCTTCCCTACAAACTACTGCCAAGACCGGTCTATCCGCTCGACCCAGATACCAAGGCCGACTGGGAGTAACAAGATAATCTCTCTCTGATAGGTATGGCAATCCCCTGGGGGGTATGTGTAAGAGATATACCCCACAGGGGATAGTTGTGTCGTAAATAGAGCAAAAAAGCATTCCTAACATGACTGATGGTCTTGGTGCATACGTGAAGCGACGGTGTAATGATTATGATAGAAATATCGAAAAAATCGGAAATTAATACAAAAAATATGGATAATGCTGATAAATGAAGTAATATATACACAGATAAATCGATAATAACGAGAGTAAAGGAAAAATAAAATGCTTGTTCAATTTGTAGTAGATAATTTTCTCTCTTTTGGCAGCCGCCAAGAATTTTCCCTATTTGCAGGAAAGACACGTGCTCATCAAGATCGCGTGAAGCAAGTCCAAGAGAAAAACTTGCTGAAGTTTGCAGCACTCTTTGGGGCAAATGCCTCAGGGAAATCCAATCTGGCAGAAGCCATGGCTTTCATGGATAGAACGATTGAGAGAGGTAAATTGCCTAGCAATTGCTTTCAAAGATATTGTCGGACAAAGAGGGAAAATGCAGAGCGTTTATCGTATTTTGAAACTGTTTTGGTGCTTAACGATGCATTCTACTCCTATGGTTTTGAGGCCTTGCTTGCCAAAGGACAATTTACTTCGGAGTGGTTGATTCAGATTGACCATAAAGGGAAAGAGATTCCACTTTTTAGTCGCGATCTCATCTCTGGAAAGACCGATGTTGCTTGGGATCTCTCATCTCACTCTAAGCAGCGGTTAAGCTTGTATGCAGAAGATTTAAGGAAGGATCAGAGTACACTCTTGTTGTCCATGATGAATACAGGGAAAAAAGAATTGTACAAGGATTTTCCAGAGCTGATGCTTCTTCATGATGCTTTTCAGTGGTTCTCAAAATCCTTTAATGCAAGCAAACCTTTTGAACCCATTACACGTGGTAATCGTTATCTGATTGCTGATAAACTCCAGGAACTTACGCGCTTGATGGAGGAGTTTGACACGGATATCCATGGCATTGAAAAGATAGATATGCAAATTGTTGATCTCCCTGACTATATGCACAAGGTTGTAGAGAATGCAAAACAAGATATTTTGGAAATGAGTGCAAAAAGTCCACAAACACAGGAAATGAGTATTCTTCTACGGGATGCTCAAAGCTTTCTTTGTATAACGAAACATACCAAGGAAGATGATTTCTCCATGAAGAAGATTGTTTTCCGTCACTCTGATGGTCAGATGTACTCTATTGGGGAGGAATCAGATGGTACTGTAAGAATCATGGATCTGGTAGAAGTTTTGCTCACGACTGAGCCACGAGTCTTTGTAATTGATGAGCTTGATCGATGTCTGCACCCACAGTTGACGTACCGGTTTATCCAAAGAGTGCTCAAACATAGTGCAATGTACCCTATTCAAGTAATTGTCACTTCACATGAATCACGATTACTGGATTTGGATCTGCTTAGGAGGGATGAAGTATGGTTTGTGGAAAAACAACAGGGAGAGTCATCTCTCTACTCCCTTGAGGAGTTCAATGAACGCATAGACAGGAAGATTGATAAAGCATATCTAGACGGGCGATATGGTGGTGTTCCTGTGTTTACAGTGTTGTCTCAGGGTGAGAGAGAGTCTGAGTAAAACCATGGCTATGTCTGTGAGAAAGCTTCCTTCTATCTTTTTCTATTGACCTACCTCTTTCCTCATCCCACAATACGAGCTATGAAGAAGTGGAAAGCCCCAGAGAAGAAATCGTTTCGTCAGGCAGTGAAGGAGAAGGATAGTGCACGTATCGTGCACTACATCCTTCGCTCCATCGTGGTTTTGGTGCTGGTTGCCCAACTCTTCAACGGCAACTATGAGAACGTCTTTCTCTGCGTGCTTACCTTGGTGCTCTTTGCCATCCCTTCTCTTATCGAGACCAATACCCGTATCGATATCCCCGACACCTTGGAGAACATCATACTCTTCTTCATTTTTGCCGCTGAGATACTGGGGGAGATGCGCTCCTACTACGTGACCTTTCCCTTCTGGGATACTTTGCTGCATACCTTCAACGGTTTTTTGGCTGCAGCGATTGGGTTTTCTCTGGTGGACATCCTGAACCAAAATGAACGATTCTCCATCCGTCTTTCTCCCTTCTTTGTTGCCATCGTAGCATTCTGTTTCTCCATGACCATCGGGGTTGTCTGGGAGTTCTTTGAGTTCTTCATGGATGTGGTATTTCACTTGGATATGCAAAAAGATACGGTTATCACCACGATACGATCAGTCTCCCTCGATCCAACAAACAGCCAGACTATCATTGTGCTGCAAGGAATAGAGGAAGTGGTGGTGAACGGAACACCCCTTGGTGTAGGTGGCTACTTGGACATTGGGCTCTTTGACACCATGGAAGACTTGTTTGTCAACTTTATCGGAGCCGTTGCGTTCAGCATAGCCGGCTACTTCTACCTGAAATACCGAGCAAAGAAAGCCGGCTTTATCAGGCACTTTGTACCAACACTGACTGATCGCAAGGAGTAATCTCCTCAGCTGGAGCGAAGCTTCCTGATGGAACGGTTCAATGTAGGACGCAATACAAATCTATAGTTGAGGCTCTTTGTCCTCTGCTCAGCCTCAGGGTGAGCCTGGAAGAAGGAGTCAGGGTCATTGAAGGTTGAAAGACTCTCCCTGACTGCCTTGCTCTGAATGGAGGTATCCTCTTCCTCCCAGCGGATCGGAGGGTTCCTGAAGTGCGAGACTGCTATCCCATACCCATAGAAGGTCCCAATGAAGTTGGAAAATTCCAGTTGCAGTTTTTCCAGGTAAGGCTTGTCGACAATATGGCCCCCTATCTCCAACCAACGATTCTGGTAGTAAACCTCCACCCAGGTATGGTGGAGGTGCCTTGGACTGAGCGAGAAAGAAAGCCCTTTCAGCAAACCCCGGTGTATGACCTTGCTGATCATACCTGCTCTCAGCCGGCAGGGAATACCCACCGCACGTAGGAGTGCCATCAGCAGGGTAGTCTTGGTAATGCAGTTCCCCATTCCTTCTCTCACTACCTCGCTGGCTGGGACATAATACCTCTTTGCATAGCCAAAGGGGATTTCATCGCGAACAAAACCATAGACTTCAGCAATACGATCAGAGGGAGATGACAAGTTGAGCCACCCCTGTTTCTGGATAAGCTCAGTTACTACAGGGCTGTCGTAGTCGAGTAATGCTGTACTGTTCAAGTAGTGTTGTGCTTCCGCTTCAGCTTCCATACGTTCCTCTTCCATACAAGTATAAAGGTGTCCCAGAAAAATTGCCATAAGTGATTTTGGAAAGTTTCTGATAATCGTTAGACAGAACCAATAAGCTGTACTACGATACAAAGAGGAGATGACAATGGACACACTACATGCATTAATGAAGGGACCTCTCCCTTCCTTGTTTTTCTGTATAGGCAATCCAGTGGTCGGAAACCCCACCCAGTTCATGATGGAGAAAGCTTTCTTGGAGATGGGCTTTCCCGGTCAATACATAACCTGTGAAGTAGAACCATCCCAGCTGGAAACCGCCATGGCGGGCTTGAAAGCCTTGCATGTTGCAGGTGGTAATGTAACAGCCCCATTCAAACAGTCGGTTATTCCTTTTCTGGACAGCCTCACAGAAAGTGCCCGGCTCTGTGGCGCAGTGAACTGCATTACCCGACAGAAGGACGGAACCTACCAGGGAGACAATACCGATGGAAAGGGTTTCTTGGAGTCCCTCAAGCAAGCTGTTCCCGATTTCACGGAAAAGAAAGTCATTCTCTTTGGATCAGGAGGAGCTGCAGCAGCAATAGCGGTTGAGCTGGTGCAGGCTGCAGTACAAGAGATTGTCTTGGTAAACCGTACATTGGAGAAGGCAGAAGCACTTGCTGGGCGGCTTTCAGGTATCTCACAGACAAAAGTGCGTAGTCAGGCGTGGGAACGAGTCTTTCTTGTAGAGGAGGATCATACGGTAGTTGTACAAGCTACCAGCGTAGGGCTCTTTGATGAGCGAGCTTGTATCGATGTTGCCTTTCACAAGGGCTTGGAGGATGTCACTGCATGTGACGTGGTTTTCAACCCGGTGGAGACTGCCTTCTTGAAACGTGCCAAGGAAGCAGGAGCCGCTACCCTGGACGGGTTGGGTATGCTGGTAAACCAAGGTGTTCTTGGGGTGAGAAACTGGAGTGGAGAGACTCCCTCTGCCTTGGTTATGCGTACCGCACTGAAAGAGGCGTTTGCACTCTAATGACAAACTGGCTGTATATATTGTACCATGGGCGCCTATGAACTACTATTTCATTGCCTGTAGGACAGGAAGAGAGAAGTATGTGAAGGAACACCTGCTCAAGTTCTTCAGTAGAGAGCTGGAGGATGAAGAGGTGATGGCCTTCATCCCCATGCGTCGTATGATAGACCGACGCAAGGGCAAGAAGATCATGACCGACCATCCCATCCTTCCTGGGTATCTCCTGCTCTCCAGCGAGATCTCCCTGCAGGATTTTTCGTATGATGTACACAAACTACCCGGGTGCTACGGGTTTCTACGCAACCTGAATAAAACCATCGAGTTGAAGGGTCCTGATTATGAGTATGCTGCCTGGATCATGCACAACAAGGGAACTATCAGGCCCTCCAAGGTAGTGTATAAGAAAGGGGAGCCGATCAAAATCATAGAGGGGCCGATGAAGGACTTCATGGGCACCATTGTGAAGGTCGACTATCGACATAGCAGGGTTATGGTTGAATTCCAGTTTGCCGAGGTAATCAGGAGGGTAAGCATGCCGGTAGAGTTTGTTGAACTGAGCAGGTAGGCAGTAAGAAGTATATCTCTGCAGTTCATTTACAGAGCGTGTGTGGCATGGTATAGTAGCGCTACCCAAGCTCCTGTGTCAAAACACGACCGCACCATATTCTGCATGGGAGCAGATAGAGAAAAAGTCCAGGGGTGAAGAGTCACATGAGTGAGATGATGAAGAGTCGGTATATACGGTGGGTTGTCTTGATGGCCATGGATGCAGTGCTGCTTGCACTTGCTGGGCTTTTTGCTTCTTGGGTTGTCTTTCAGACCCTTCCTTTTCACTTCGATTCGCTCATCTACTTCAATATTCTGGCTACTGTTCTTCTTCTCTTTGCCGTACGGTTCTACCACATCAGGATCAGTGAAAGTTCTCTCGACCTGCTTGGTCGCGGTTTGGCGGCCTTTGTGCCGGTTACCATCCTCGGGGTCTTGCTGATCGGGTTTTATATGGGATTTTCCTCTGAGTGGATCCCTCTTGTGATCAGCACCGATATATTTGGTTTTCTCTTGGTAATGGGTGCTCGTGTCTTCTATAGAACGGTACTTGTCTACCGAAACAAGCAGAACAACAACCAACATCCAAGGGCTATTATCTATGGGGCCGGAGAACTGGGAAATACCTTGGTCAGGCAGTACCAGAAAGGAAAGCTACACTACCACATTGTGGGGTTTGTCGACGACCAAGCACACCTGCACAATACCTATATGCTCGGGGTGAAGATTTATGGGGATGTGCATGAACTGCCGCAGCTTCTGCAGCAACTGAGGATAAAGACCCTGATCATTGCCATCACCCAGATTGATCAAGAGCGAATGCTTGCTGCTGTTGATGCTGCCAAGGAGGCAGGGTGCGAGATCAAGGTTATTCCCTCCCTCTTCGAGATGCAGGAGGGGCAGAAGGAGCTTGACCTCAGAAATCTGGACTATGCCGACCTCTTGGGTCGGCCCCTGATCAGCATTGACAAGGAACCGATCAGACAGATGGTTCTGGGTAAGCGTGTCCTGGTCACTGGAGCGGGGGGGAGTATCGGCAGTGAGATCTGCCGTCAGCTGCTCACCTATGGCCCTGAGCAACTGTTGTTGCTCGACATTGATGAAACTGAGCTTCACGACCTTTCTCTTCGCCTGCACAACTACCAGAAGGAGTGGAGTGATCTGGTGGTTCCTGTGGTGTGCGACATCAAAAACCGGAAGAAGATTGACCGGATCATGGAGCAGTACAAGCCCCAGCTGGTTTTCCATGCTGCTGCCTATAAGCACGTACCGCTGCAAGAGCTGTACCCTGAAGAGGCCATCACTACCAACATCAACGGTTCCTACTCGGTGCTCAAGAGCGCCAAAGAGCACCAGGTGGAGAAGGTGGTGGTCATATCCACCGACAAGGCTGTGAATCCGACCAATGTCATGGGGGCCACCAAGCGCGTGGTAGAGCTCATGGCTGGTATGCTCAACAGCAAGGAGACAGAGATCGTCTGTGTACGCTTTGGCAATGTTCTGGGAAGCCGCGGAAGCATGCTTCCGCTCTTCATGGACCAGATCAGGGCAGGGGTTCCCATTACCGTAACACACAGGGATATTATCCGCTACTTCATGGCCATCCCCGAGGCAGTGGGTTTGGTCTTCAAGGCAGCGAGCATGGCAAAGGGCGGGGAGGTCATGGTTCTGGATATGGGCCAGCCGGTCAAGATCTATGACTTTGCCCAGAAGCTGGTCAAATACTATGGCGATAGCAGAAGCCAGGTCATTGTTACCGGGCTTAGGCCGGGTGAGAAGCTCTATGAGGAGCTTCTTGCAAACAAGGATACCACCATTCCTACCGAAGAGAGTCTGGTCTTCAAGGCGAAGGTCAACAACCACACTGTTAGTGAGCTCTCCTTCCTCAACCACTACCTGACAGCATTTGAGAAGAGTGCTCCTCAACAGATGCTGAAGATGCTTCATGAACTGGTTCCTGAGTTCAGGGACCCTAGGATGTAGGTTCCCTCACGAAGAGCATACATGTCTTATACAGATTTCCCGGCAAAGCGATGCGTTCAATATAAATGCCACAAGACAGAAGAGAAAACGGGAGTAGTATGCACATATGAACAAGAAGCAGCAGGGTTTCGTAGTTTTACTCATCCTCCTCGGTGGCATTCTCTTCTCATCTGGCAGTGAGTACAGTCAGGCGCTCGGTGTTCAGGTTGGTCGCTTGGCTGGAATCGGGGTAAGCTACCAAACCTGGATGAGAAACGTCGGTTTCCAGGTAGCCGGTGGGTTCCTCTACCACCAGGAGTTGGAGGAAGGAGGAGATCGTCTGGTTTACAATATCGGCTTCGAGTTGCAATACCCGTTGGTCTCACATACGGTGAACTCCTGGCTTGATGGAAAGCTCTACGTTGTTGGTGGGCTACACCACCAGGGCTACCAAGAGGTGGAAGCTTCAGAATCTGTTCCTCCTGTATTGTCTTCTGGTCCTCTTACCCTCAACCTTGGACTAGGAGCTGGGGTAGGGGTTGAGACCATCCTCTATGACCATTTTGCCATTGGTACAGAGTTTGTCTACGTAGGTATGTATGAGACAAATAGTGGGAAGCTGGATATCAATATGTATCCTCAGGTAAGTCTCAGGTATCGGTTCTAGTGCTAAGGGTAGCTGGTTCTCTTCAAGGTTCCTTGTAAAGAGAACATCTCGCGCAGCGTATAGCACTACCTGTCTGAACTGAGGGGCACATATATCTCAAAGGCCTCAAAATGAGTCCGTCTCCTTTGGTTGGCCGGCTTGTACCTACCTTTGAATTTCACCATGGAGAATGCAACAACCCTCCTGAGCACATCCCGATGACTCTTTGCATATGTGCTGAAGCTGCTCCCATTTTCTTCAATAACCTTCCTGGTTGAGGTCAGCAGTGTCAGAGCTATGAACTGGATGAACAGCCTGCCATGCATACAGAGCTTGCGTGTACCCGTATTCGTTGACAGTTCAATTCATTTTTCAAGTAATCGAACAGCTGGCGGATCCCATTTTGCTCTCGGTAGTGTTCAAGAGCGGTTTTGGCGTCTTTCTTAGCATTGGTATAGATGCACCAGTAGCCGAAGAAATGCTCATCGAAATAAATTTTTGGCTTTTTTTTTGCCTTTACCTTTTGACCGTTCTTTGTCTTGTAATCCAGTACAAAAAACTCTTTATAGAAGTCGCACGCTCATACGAAATTTCGTATGACACATTGAGGGTTTCTTCGGGCGATTGAAGAACGAGATGTTCTACAACCGCAATTGGTTTGGGGTATCGATCGAGGAGTTTTGCGCCTTGCTGGATGATTACATATATTGGTATAATGAAAAACGAATCAAAATGTCCTTGGGAGGGAGAAGCCCTCTTGAGTATCGTAGATTTCCATTTACACAAACTATGTTACATCCTCGTTTACTTGTGGTAGTTCTGCATTGATTGCACTCATAACTTCCTCTTCCCAAATTAGCCAATCCTTCTTAAGTTCTTCTTTTGTTGTGAAGGCATTTGGCTCATATCCTTCCCATTTGTCATCTTGAGCAAACGATATTGGCTGTATTGCTCCTATGGTGAGTACTCTGCAGAGCTGACCATATATTGAGCCACAACCAAGGGCAATAGTAATTAGCTGGTTGATTGAAGGCAAAGCAACCTTATTACGCTGTGTATAGATTGCTCTGCTTTCAGATGTAGATGCATGTAGGAAAAATTTGTTGGCAAGATATTCTATTTCCTTCCAGAAAGATTCAATTTGATTTTTCAGCAGTTCAGTTGATGCTTCAGAAAGGTGATCTGATTCAGTGCCAGTTACCTGATCCCATTTCTGATGAAGTGACTCTGTCCTCGATTCCCAAAGTTCCTTTGGGACAAAAAACGAGCGATTCCCTGCTTTTAGCTGTTCTTCGGAATATTTATCATGTGCGGCTTTTGCTTCTTCATAGGAATATGTAATGTTTTGTGCTTGGAAGATAATGGAGCGAGTGTAGTTCGTCCTCTTGGTTTGAATCTCATTGACAAGAGTATGTAGGCTGATAACAGATTTCTCAGGTCTCCTAATCGAGAAGTTTTCGTAATGAAGCCGTCAAAGACAATCCAAAAGTTTTAAGGAAATAGTCAAAAAACAGAGGTGGTATTGCTGCTTCCTCTGTTTTTCCATGGCCCCAAGAACGAATTTGAGCTCTATACACCTCAATAACCCAGTATAGATTTCCCAGCTGATTGATGATTGAATTTGGCTCCTCAGTATTCATAATGGCATTGCACCAAGCTTGATAGGTAGCCACAGGATCTTCGTGATGCGGCATGTGATGACCTCCTGAGTTCAAGGCTTGTCCTGAGGTAATGAAACCTTTCATTAAAACAGATGTTCATCGGTGAGAAACTGATATAACCCTATATGCCGTACTCCTTCAATGGTGTCTTGGAAGTGAGGGTCCATTGTTACCACGTATTTCGGATACGAATCACGGATGGCGAGTAGCGGTGTAAATTCTCTTTGTACAGTTTCTTCACTTTCCAATTTGAAGGCAACCTGCACGTACAGTTTGTGATGAGGTTGCTCTGCAATGAAGTCGACTTCCCGGGTATCCAGCTTTCCTATGTATACCGTGTATCCCCGTCTGACCAACTCGTTATACACGATATTCTCCAATATGCCGGATATATGTCTGTCTCTATATCCAAAAACGGCATGTTGAAGACCGGAATCGGCAAGGTAGTACTTTTCTTGTGTTTTCAGCAGTTCTCTACCTTGGATATCATATCGTTGGACTCTCGTGATCAGGAAAGAGCTAACCAATGCATCGAGGTACGTATAGACGGTATTGATATCAACCTTTCTTGCCTGGCTCTTGAAATAATCGGCAATACGTTTTGCAGAAATGGTATGCCCGACTGAGTCAGCGATGAAGTTCAAAATCCTCCGCAATAGCTCGACATCTCGTATTTTATATCGCTGGACTACATCACGAAGGACTATGGAATCGAATATGTCGTTGATGATCATATATGTCGCTTTCTCATCATAATCGGAGGTCAGATGCACAGCAGGAAAACCTCCTCGCCTGATATAGAGCCAAAGCAGATTCTCTTTCGTATCCGTCTTGCCTGATCTGAATTCCAGCATCTCGCTAAAGGACAATACCTGCATCTCTAAATGAATGAAGCGGCCAGTAAGCAGGGTAGAGAGCTCCGATGAAAGAAGCTGTGAGTTTGATCCGGTGATATACATGTCAATTTGGAAATCGAGGAATAGTGAGTTTACTGCTTCTTCCCAATCTTCCACTATTTGTATTTCGTCGAAGAACACATATGCAGGGCTCTTCATTGTTTTTAGGAGTTCTGACACATAGTTGTATAAAGTGAGTGAAGTGCGTAAGTGGTAGTACTTCATACTCTCAAAGTTGATTGAGATAATTTGCTTGCTTTCTACTCCCTCTTTGGTTAGGAGTTGTTGTATGAGCAGCATCATGGTTGATTTTCCACATCGACGAATCCCTGTGATTACTTTAATAAAGGGTTTGTTTATAAATGGTCTGATTTTCTCATAGTACAACGGTCGATTGAGCATGAATGAACACCTCTTATAAAGATTATACCCAGTAAAACTAGATAAGTAAAGAAAGTTTTTATGGGTATAACCCTAAAAACTCTGGTAAAACAACCAGTTTTTATGGGTATAATCCAATATTTTTCTCTTATAAGAGGACAATCCCTGTCTTCTTGGGATTTCTCATGATTATTCTGTTACGCTCCCGAAAGGAACTTGCAAGTTCTGTTTATGGGGGAATGCAGAAGATTGCATTGACCAAGGCTGTTTCAAACAAAGCCTCATACATGACGCTTATGATCAAGCACATGTGCACATTTCTGGCGTATTGCCTCATTAAAAAATCTAACCCTGGAGAAGGATAGAACTCATACTGGACGTATGGGGGCTGAAAATGGGGTTGAATATGAGAGAAAGGAAATCAGTAGTCCATGAGGTTGCACCAAGATACCGGCAGGCAGGGAAAAAAGAGAAAGGGAAGATCCTTGATGAGTTCGTCGAGACAACGGCCTACAGATAAAGAACGTGGTCATGGATGAGGGCCTGGCAACTGAGAGAAGATTTGTCATCGTGAAGAATCCTGATGCAGAGAAACGTGATCGTCTCGTTCGTGACAGTATCGTTGATGAAA
>JBFWKK010000037.1:0-26339 GCA_050252715.1 Sphaerochaeta sp.
TCATGAGGGGGACTGCGACCTTGCTGTCATGGACCGAGGCCCCGGTCACTCCGTAATCATCAGTGGCAAGATGGGCCTTGTAGCCGATGAATCATTGTTTCTTCCCCTTGGAATTCTGTTTCGCGGTAATGGAACAGCGCATTTCCAGTCTTGCCATCGACTCCCCGAAGGATTCCTGCAGACAGGCAATCCGTTCTTGCTCCAGCCTGGCCTGACGCTCACGATACTGTTGTTCCTCCAGCGATCCCCTCGCCTTGCGTCCTCTCTTCTTGTTGGCCTTGGCTTCCTGTGCCCTGGTCTTGATGGGCTTCTCCCGCGCTCCGATGGTAGTGCTGTCTATGCTCAGGTGTCTGTCTGGGAGAATCCGTTCATCGTGAATTACCTCTCTGTCCTATGATACCAAAACAGTACCACAGCACTCCCAGCGTTTTCCACTATCACTTTGCCTCTTTAGGATTCTACCCACTCAAAACAGCGAAAGGCCGAATTCAAGGAAGATTCCTATCAGTCACAGGGGCTGGCAGCAGGCATGGGGTATGTGAGTGATGGTGTTGTATATTCATGCATTACAAGGTTCCTGAAAACCTATTTTGGAATTGGCTCTCTAGTAAAAACATAATACTGCTCACAGTTGTGCAGTCCGTTGTGCTCGAGTATCATCCATGCATAGCTTTGTATCTATCGCAGCTTGTTCAAGGGAGTGATACTACATGGAAGATCAACGCAAACAAAGACATGCCAGGGGTGTGTCGTTGGATGACCCACGGCCTCTCTCCCTCTTGTTTCGTCTCTCTCTTCCGGCCATGATCGGTCTCTTGGTAAATATCCTTTACACCATGGTGGATATGGTCTTTGTTGGGCAAGCTGTTGGCCCGGTGGGGATTGCCGCTCTTGGAATATCTTTGGGTGGGTATCTTGTTCTAACCGGTGCAGCGCTCATGATGGGAGTTGGGGGAGCCTCCCTGGTGTCGCGCCATCTTGGTGCAAAACAAATTGCAGAGGCGGGAAGAACTGCCCGTATCAGTATCAGTGGAATGTGTCTTATTTCCCTGACGTTGGGGACAGTCGGCTTATTGTTTTTTCGTCCACTGGCATACACCCTTGGTTCTGATGCAGAGACATTCCCCCTGGTACGCAGCTACCTGGGTGTATTGCTGGCGGGAGCCCCATTCCTTACCATCTCCACGGTACTGCAGGCACTACTGCGTTCCCAGGGAAAGGCAAAGGAAGCAATGAGTGCAAGCATTATTGGCAATGTGGTCAATATACTGCTTGATTTTCTCTTCATCATCATTCTCGATTGGGGCGTTCTGGGTGCATCGATTGCAACAGTATTTGGACAAACATCCTCAGCCTTGTTTGCATTTCGTGTGCTTTGTTCTCCTCGCTCAGCATTCTCTCTCAAGAAGGAAACAGGCAGGCCTTATCTTCAAGTGTTCTGGAGGATAGTCGCCATAGGATCCCCGACACTGATGAGACAACTTGGTACCGGTCTTGTCACCATTGTAGTCAACAGGAGCCTGCTCATGTATGGCAATACCCTGTCCATTGCCGCCTATGGAATCATCTGGAACTTGCTGATGTTTTTCACGATGCCGGTATCAGGGATAGTACAAGGATTTCAACCCATTGTTGGGTACCAAGCTGGTGCAAAACGGTATGCATTGGTTTCCCGAGTTCTGAAAGCCTCCTTCCTCATCACCTTTCTCCTGGGGGTCTTCTTTCTCTTGCTGGTCATGTTCGTTCCCAGTTTTTTTCTACAACTCTTCACCCATGACCAGCTTCTCTTGAAAGAGGCTAGAGCGGTAGCACGAATCCTATTGGTCAGCCTCCCTTTCCTGGGAATTCAGAGCATAGGTACCGCGTTTTTCCAGGCTGTAGGAAGAGCCATACCAGCACTCATATTCTGGATTGTCAGACAGTTTGTTCTCTTGATCCCCTTGATTCTATTGTTTGGCAAGCAGTGGGGTGCTTCAGGTATCTACCTAGCATTTCCCCTTACCGACCTGATCTGTGGCTCTGCAATTTTCCTGTTGGCACTTCACCATCTGCGTAGTATGCAACGAGAGAAGGTAGAGCAGCCTTCATCCTGAAACAAGTGCACTCTGCTTGAACCTCCTAGACAAAATTTTTATACTGCCTAAAATTTTCTTCAAGAAGGAGCGTGGATGCACAAGCGTTGGATTGTCCTGATTGCCGGACTTCTCATACAGACTATACTGGGGGGAATCTACGCGTGGAGCACTCTTACTCCGTGGCTTGCCCAGAGTTATTCGATCAGCAACGCCGAGAGCGGATTCATCTTTGGTCTGAGTATTGCCGTATTTACCTTGGTAATGGTCTATTCAGGAAGGCTTCTGGCGAAGCAAGGACCCAGGATCCCATCTCTCATTGGTTCTCTCCTCTATTTGGCAGGCTACCTTCTTGCCTCCTTCTCCCATGGATCCTTCATGTTGCTCCTGCTTGCAGTCGGCGTCATTTCCGGTGCAGGTATTGGCTTTGCCTATGTTGTGCCGCTTTCGGTCGGCATGCAGTGGTTCCCACGCCAAAAGGGCCTGATAACCGGACTTTCGGTAGGTGGGTTTGGGGGAGGTTCGATCATTCTCTCCTCTGTCATTGAGGCTTCAAAGCTTTCAGGCATTGCTCTGAACAGATTCTTTATGCTCTACAGTGTGATAAGTGGTTCTTTGCTCCTTGTCTCCTCTCTCCTGCTCTCTGTGCCAGAGGGTAGAGAGCATGAGACAAGGAAGGTAGAACAAGGACGGGAGAAGACTGAAGGAAAGGCAATGCTGCTCAGCATTCTTGGGATGTTCAGTGGTACCTTTGCCGGCCTCTTGCTGGTGGGAAATCTTGCACCCTATGCACTCTCAAGGGGATTGGTGGAGGAGCTGAGTATTCTCTCTGTTGTGCTGTTCTCCATTGGGAATCTCTCAGGAAGAATTGCCTGGGGACATATTTTTGACAAGAGAGGGTATCGTGTCATTCCTTTATCGCTCCTTCTCTCAGCGCTCTTTTATGCGATCTTGCGTGTTGCTTCAAACAGCTATCTCTTCCTTGCCGGCGTTTTGGTGCTGGGGTTCCTCTTCGGTTCCCAGTTTGTGCTCTACGCCGGCTACCTCTCCAGGACCTACGGGGTTGCCTCTTTCTCCAGACGGTATCCCCTGGTCTTTCTCTCCTATGGATTTGCAGGCATTATAGCCCCGGGAATAGGGGGGTGGATCAGGGATATCAGCGGCTCATATAATGGTGCAGTGTTGCTCTGCTTCTTGTTGCTGCTGGTATCTGGTTCTGTATTGCTTTTTGCCAAGGAGCACTAGTTCTGGAGGAGTAGTGCAAGTGGGATCGGGCGTTCAGCCTCTTCATCGTTCACATACCGGTCGGCAATCTGCAAATACCGTTTTCCCTGGTATCGTATCTGTGCCGAGCCACCCCCGTCGAGGTTGATGATCTCCTGGTAGTGCTGGCGTGTACAGAACTGTGCAAGTTCAAGGAGGGAAGCTCCACAGCTGCCCTGTCCTGGAATATAGTGCAGTTTGCTTGCACCCTCTGCCCACACCAGAGTCGGCTCTCCATCCTTGTCTGAACCCAGGGCGATACGCGCTGCACGAGCAGAATCATAGGGAAGTGGGTAGACCGTGGGAGGAAATGAGATTCCTCCCAGAAGAGGGTTGTAGAAAGGGCAACAGAGTGAACCCACCATATTGGATTGCTGTACCATTGCAGGCCCCACCTGGACCCCAAACTGGTAGGATTCCAATCCAAGATAGCGTACAAGGACATCATGTACCCTAATTTCATCAGGAAGGCTGAGTACGAATCCAGCCATCGGTATGATGGTGTTCCCACCTCTCTGTAGGGCAACCACCCTGTTTCCGACGATAACAATATCGACTCCAGTAGTAGGAGGAGTGATACGCTTATCGGGGCGGAAGTAATATACGGCATGCTTGCCGTGTTCATAAATATGGGAATCGATTTCGAGAGACAGATCAGTCAATGCTACTTCCCCGATCTTGCAAACACCTTCGCTGTCGACCAAGAGACAGGGACGATGGTTCAGTGGTGGATTGATCACCACTTTATCCTTGAGCGCAAGGCCATGGGGGGTGCCAAGCTCACAAAACGGGGAGTCCAGGTCAGTAGGATCCATCAGGAAGAAGTGGGAATTTACTGCCAGGGAAGATTGCAAGGAGGAGAGAAAGCCCAAAGAAGCTGAAAGGGGAATGAACCTGAGGGAAGCTTGCTTTCCCTTAACAAGGGTAAGCAACTCTTCTGCTTCCAACTCCTCAAGAAACGTGACTACCGACCGGTCATCACACTCCCATCGGTTGTTCCAGTGAAGACGTCCCTCTTGTACAAGGTGGTTCAACCATGCACTTGAAGCAAGGTTCTTCAGGAAGAACTGCGTATTGTTGAAATCCAAAGGAAACGGAATCGTACGCTGTTCATCAACATGAAAGAAGACCAGATGACCGTAGGCAGCAGGATTCTTTGCCACGATATTGATCGTATAGAGACGCTCGATCTCCTTGATTGCCCGTTTGTCAAAACCCGGAGTGGAGAACTGCAAATCGTTCCAGGAGAAATCCTGGACGGTTTGGAATCGTTGGATTTCCCCGTTATCGTGCGTCTCTGTAATGATGGTTGTTCTCATTTTATCCCTTGATGCCTGAGCTCATGGTGCTCTCAATGATATAGCGCTGGCTGAATGCAAAGATGATGATCAGGGGAAGGACGGAGAGCACACTCCCTGCCAAGAGGAGGTTCCACTTTACCCCGTACTGGTTCTGGAACTGGGAGAGGGCAATGGTTACCGTATAGAGATCCCTGCTTGAGATATAGAGCATAGGGCGAAGCAGATCGTTCCAGTTGTTCATGAATGCAATAATGAAAAGGGTTGCGATTGGGCTTGATGCCTGGGGTAGGTAGATGCGTGCAAACATCTGGTAGGCATTCACCCCATCTATGATCCCGGCATCGAACAGTGGGCGGGGAACCTGGGCAAAGAACTCCTTGAGCATGAAGGTGCCGAAGGCTCCTGCCAGGAAGGAGGGAACGATCAGGGGGAGGTAGGTGTCCATCCAGTTGAGTTTCAGAAAGAGATAGTACTCAGGGATGATCGTCACCTGGACTGGAATCATGAGCGTAAAGATCAGGAGTGAGAAAATGAGGTTCTTTCCCTTGAACTGCATGGTTGACAGTGCAAATCCAGCTAGAGAACAGACCAGAATCTGTCCAAATGCCGCCAAGGCATAGACCCACAGGCTGTTGATCGTATAGCGACCGAAATTGTATTGGGTGAAGACCTCCCGGTAGTTGTCAAGAACCTGGTCGGTGAAGAGGAGGTCGGGGATGAATTTGGGAGGGACGGCAAAGATATTCTTGTCCGACATGAAGGAATTGGAGACCATCCATATGAAAGGAAAAATGTAGATGATCGCAACAACAGCGATCAAGAGGAGACGATATCGGTCAGCTTTTTTTTGGTTCATCTTCCTCCTCCTCAATCCAAGCTCTGCACGAGGTGCTTCTTCACAAAGAAGTTGAAGATGGTCATCAACCCTACGAAGATGAGGAGGATATAGGCAACCGCTGAGGCATAACCTACCCGGTAGTAGACGAATGCATTGAGATAGACATCATAGACCAGGGTATTACTTGCGTTCTGAGGTCCTCCCTTGGTCATTGCGTAGATTAGTTCAAAGTTCTTGAATGAGTCGATGATGGTAATGGTCAGGACGAAGAACAGGGTGGGCATGAGCATAGGTAGGGTGATTTTGAAGAAACTCTGCACCGCGTTTGCCCCGTCAACACGGGCTGACTCAAGGGTGTCGCGATTGATCCCCTGCAGTCCTGCCAGGAAGATGATCATATAGTAGCCGCTCATCTTCCATACCTGTACTGAGGCAACCGTGTTCAGCGCAAGCTTGGTATCCCCAAGCCAGTAGGGTGGGGTCAATCCGATTGCCTCGATGAGATTGTTTATCAGGCCATAGGTGGGACCAAGCATCCAGTTCCAGATAATGCCCACCGCTACCGCTGAGGTGACTACAGGGAGGTAGATGGCTGAGCGAAAGAACGCGATTCCCTTGATGCGGACATTGATCAGGACGGCGAGGGCAAGTCCGGTTACGATGGAGCCTGCCACGTACACCAATGAGAATTGCAAGGTGTTCCGTACAATCAACAGGAAGTCCTCGCTGGAAAGAAGCTCCCGGTAGTTACCCAGTTTCAGGAAGGTGGGAGAACCCAAGAGATTCCAGTCGGTGAAGCTGAGATAGAGTGAGGAAACGATGGGGATGAGGCGGAATACCAGAATGCCGATTACGGTGGGAATGATGAATACCCAGGGCGTAATCTTGCTGTGCCATCGATATGGGGGGTGGTTCATGGTATCTTCCTCAGTGTGAGGCTGGTTGCCTGGTTCTCCAGACAACCAGCTCATATACACACGGTACCTTACTTATAGTACCGCTTCAAGACAGAGTTTATGTTCTCTGTTCCCTTTTTGAAAGCCTCGTCAAAGCTCATATGGCTGTTGATGACGGCATCGATGGTACCGTTCAGGCCTAGGGATTCTGAACCGCCGTAGCCTCTCCATTCACTCCAACCCATGGTGTAGCTGGTGGTCATGGGGCCGCTGGCCTGTTCTCTCAAGAGATTCATATCTTCTCCCGGTTGTTTGCTGGGATCAGCAAACAGGGGGTCTTCTGCAAGCTTCTTTGCAGAGGGAATCTTCCCTGCCATGTAGAGATCGAGGCTGATGCCCTCTCCTGCTACATACTTTGCGAACTTCCAAGCCATTTCGGGGTGTTTGGTGTTTGGTGCTAGGGCGTAACTGTCAGGCCATCCATAGGTCAGATTGTTTGATCCCGCAGGACCGTTGGGAACCCGTGCAATACCCCATCTCATGTCATCTCCGGTATTTTTACGAAGGGTGTCGACGAACCAGGATCCATCTACCCACATCGCTGCCACTCCCTGGCTGAAAACATCTTGCTGCTGGAAGCTGGTCATGTCCTTCTGGGGAGGTGCAACCTTGTCGACAAGTACCAAGTCAGTCAGCATCTTGATTGCGTCCATGGCATTCTTGTCAGGATTGAACTGCATGGTGTCCTTGTTCACCAGATGGCCGTTGTTTGCATAGATCCATGGCTCGATATGGGCATAGCGGCCATAGAACCAGTGTCCCCATTGGTCGATTTTTCCATCTCCGTTCTTGTCTATGGTGAGTTTCTTCGCTGCTTGCTTGAAGTCATCCCAATCCCATGCATCTGTTGGGTAGGAGAGCCCGGCGGCGTCGAATGCGTCCTTGTTGTAGTACAGCACGGTGGTAACCAAGGCAAAGGGAATGGCATAGTAGCTATCCGTGTTGCTGATCTCCCGGCTGGTATCGAAAATGGACTGATAGAAGTTTGTAAAGGTGTCATCATTTGCAATAAGCGTGTCCAGATTGTACAGCAGGCCCGCCTTTGCCCACTCTTCAATGTATCCTGAGCTCATGGTAAAGACATCAGGTAGCTTGTTCTGGTTTGCCTGGATGCGAATCTTCGTCCAGTACTCCTTGGTCCCTACAATGGTGTTGTTGATTTTCACCCCAGGGTTCGCCTCCTCGAAGGCGCTGATGATCATCTCATTCTGTTCAAGCAGTTCAGGATCCCATGTCCACCACTCCAATGTAATTTCTTCTGTCTCAGCCGTGGCTTCCCTGCCACCTGCTGCAAACAGGAGACCCAATGTAAGAAGGACTACCAAACTCATCAGTAGTTTTTTCATTGCCATTTCTCCTTTCTTTTCAAGAATACCCATAATTTTCTACGAGTGAAACATCCTAAGTGATACAAACCATTACTTGAGAACCTATGTTGCAAGTGGTTGCAGTTTACCATTGTATGATTGAAAAGGCAATCGAGAAAAGACTGTGGTTCCAGAAGAAATCTTGCACAAAAGAACTTCTCCTTGCCTATATCATACGATGGTTCCAAGAAGAGGAATTGTTCCCTAATGAAACAATGAGTTGTTGTAACAGTAAAAAATCGTTATGATAACACAATCGGAATTTTATTTATTTACTAAAGAAAGGATCGCATGATGAAGGATGCAACTGCTGATAAAACGTTGATTCGTAAAATCAATTTGACACTCATATTGAAATTGATTCGGGAGCAAGCACCCCTTTCCCGTGCATCGATTGCCAAGCAGTTGAAGCTCAATCCTGCCACTGTCTCCAGTAATGTCAGGATATTGTTGGAAGAAAACCTGATTCGAGAAGTAGGTTCTGGCGTATCCTCTGGAGGGCGTAAGCCGATTCTTCTAGAAATTAATGAAAGTGCAAAGTTTACCATCGGGGTTGATGTCCAAAAGGACAAAGTGGTGGTTGCCGCCGTCGATTTGGATGGGACGATTGTCAGTTGCAAAGAGTGTGAGTACCAAACACATTTTTCCAAGGAAATTGTTGTATCGACCATCTACCATGCTATTGATGTTGTCATGGAAGATATGGGGTATGAGAGGAATTCATACTACGGTATCGGAGTCGGTATGCATGGTATCGTGGATGTACAGAAGGGGATTTCTGTATTTGCCCCGGCATTTTCCTGGCACAATGTGCATATTGCTGGATTGCTGGAGAAGCGATACAAGCTTCCGGTAAAGATTGATAATGACGCACGAGCCATGGCGTTGGGGGAAAAATGGTTTGGTGCTGCAGGAAAGGTCGATAATTTTATCTTTCTCAATATCGGCAGCGGCATTGGCAGCGGTATTTTTATATCTGGTAGTCTCTATCGTGGTTTTGGCGGAGCGGCTGGAGAGATTGGACACATCAAGGTGAAAGCAGGTGGAAAACAGTGTGTTTGTGGGAGTCATGGATGCTTGGACACTGTTGCCTCCACCAATGCACTCTTGGAAACAGTTGAAGATGCCAGGAAGCATGCCCCTACATCCTACTATGCAATACACTTTCCCCATGTAAGAAAACTCAGCATCAATGAAGTGTTGATTGCTGCCAGAAATAGTGACTCTTTTACATTGGAATTGCTCAAGGAGATAGGAAAATATCTGGGGATCGCGGTATCCAGCGCACTGATGGTGATGAATCCAGAGATGGTTGTCATTGGAGGAGAAATTTCAGCTGTGATGCAGTATTTTTTCCCAACATTCGAGCAAACCTTGCTCAAGTACTCGTTGAAAGAGTGTCAAAAAGGCTTGAAAGTTGTTCCCTCGGCCTTATCTGATCAAGTTGGGGTAGTTGGAGCTGCAACGCTCATCATCCAACGGGTATTCAAAGGTCCTGTCGTTCAATAGATACTTTCATGAATTTGTACAAGAAAAAGGTTGCCAAGAGAAAAAAGCCATGGTAACCTTTATTTGTTTAATAAACAAAGTATCTAAGGGATACGTCCCTACAAAAGGAGTCAGACATGAAACGAGGAAAGAAATTGTTGGTTTGCATGATCTTTGTGTCACTGGTAACAGGAATGGTTTTTGCCCAAGGTGGAGGAGAAGCCGATGGGAAAGATCTTCCAAAAATTGGAACGACCATCTATAAGTTTGATGACAACTATATGTCATTTGTGAGAAAGGCTTATGAGGCAACCGGTGTCGGAAAAGCAGAAATCTTGCTGGCTGATTCCATGAATGACCAGTCAAAACAGAATGATCAAATCGATACCTACATCAATAAGGGTGTCGATGCTCTTGCTGTTAATCTGGTAGACCCTGCGGCAGCAGGAACCATTATTGAGAAGGCAAGAAAGGCTGACCTTCCTGTCATTTTCTTCAATAAGGAGCCCGCAACCAATGAGATCATGAGTTACGACAGATGCTGGTATGTAGGTATCACTTCTGCAGAGTTTGGAATCCAGCAAGGTGAGATGGTAGCTGAGTATTGGAATACGGTCTCAGGTGCTGACAGGAACAACGATGGAGTTTTGCAGTATGTAATGCTCAAGGGAGAGCCCGGACATAGAGATGCAGAACTCAGGACTACTGAGCCCATTCGTATTCTCAAGGAAAAAGGCATTGCTGTAGAAGAGCTGGAATTGCAAACGGGAATGTGGGATTCCGCCAAGGGTAAGGACTTGATGGAAACTTGGCTTGCAAAACACGGTGATGCAATTGAATGTGTATTCGCCAATAACGATGCAATGGCTCTGGGAGCTGTTGAGGCATTGAAGGCTGCTGGATATTTCTCAGGCGATCGCTATATGCCGGTTGTTGGTGTAGATGGCTTGCCAGAAGCAATTGACTTGATCAAGAAAGGCCTGATGCTGGGTACGGTTCTCAATGATCCAAAGGCACTTGGACAGGCAACGTTCGATCTTGCCTACAATGTAGCCCAGGGCAAGGATCCTCTTGAAGGAACCAAGTGGACATTTGGTGAAATTAAAGATGTTCGTGTAGCTGCAGAAATTATCACTGAAGATAATCTTGATAAAGCAATTGAAGCTTACAAATAACATGTATCGCGTACAGGAGTTTTTCCGCTCCTGTACGCATTGTATTTCACCATTGGGAGTCTCACGGCATGGAAGCTGAAACATATGTATTGGAAGCGAAGAAGATCAGTAAGTCCTTTCCTGGAGTAAAAGCGCTCGATGAGGTCGACTTTTCCTTGAGAAAAGGAAGCGTTCATGCACTCATTGGCGAAAACGGTGCAGGAAAATCCACCCTCATGAAGTGTTTGTTTGGTATTTACAGGGAAGATTCCGGCACCTTTTCAATTGAAGGGACGCCGGTATCCTTTCAAACACCAAAACAAGCTATCAGGTATGGAATATCCATGGTTCACCAGGAGTTGAACCAGGTGTCCACTCTTCGAGTCATGGATAATATCTGGTTGGGAAGGTTTCCCAAGAAATACATTGCAATCGATGAAAAGAGCATGATTGCGAAAACAAAAGAGATATTTGATGAATTTGATATAGATATCAATCCACTGACAAAAATTGCAAAGCTGTCTGTTTCAGAATGCCAGATGGTGGAAATAGCCAAGGCAGCTAGCCAGAATGCCAGAATTATTGTCATGGATGAACCTACCTCTTCCTTGTCAGAAAAGGAAGTGGACCATCTGTTCAAGGTAATTGGGAAACTGAAAGAGAAGCAGTGCGGCATCATCTATATATCCCATAAACTAGATGAAATACTAAGAATTGCAGATGAGGTTACCATCATGAGGGATGGTAAACACATCGCAACCCAGCCTGTATCAGAAGTGACCATTGATAAAATGATCACCATGATGGTGGGAAGACAACTTACGCAAAGATTTCCCAAGAAGGTGAACATAATTGGAAAACCTTTGCTGGAAGTAGATCATCTGAAACTCCAGTATGAACCATTGGTAGAAGATATCTCCTTCTCAGTACATGCTGGTGAGATACTGGGTATCGCCGGGCTTGAAGGCTCCAAACGCACTGAAATTGTTGAAGGTTTGTTTGGAGTGAGGAAAGTGCACACCGGAGAGATCAAGTTGCATGGGCATACCTGTAGGAATAAAACACCAAGAACCTCTATTTTGAATGGCTTTGCACTGCTCACAGAAGAGCGAAAGTTCAATGGTATTTTTGGTGGTCTTACGTTGGAGAACAACATAATTATTGCAAACCTTCCCAAGTATTGCAGAGCAGGTGTTTTGGAGAAGAAGGCAATAAACAAGGATACTGCGTGGGTTGTTGATCGTCTTCAGGTAAAAACACCAAGTACCAAAACACTCATCAAGAATTTATCAGGTGGGAATCAGCAGAAAGTGATTTTTGGGCGTTGGCTGCTGACCGAACCTCAGGTATTTCTCCTGGATGAGCCTACTCGTGGAATTGACGTGGGTGCAAAATATGAAATTTATCAGCTGATACTGGAACTCGCCTCTGAAGGTAAAGGGGTGATTATGATCTCATCTGAAATGCCGGAATTGCTAGGGGTGGCTGATCGAATAATGGTGATGAGCAACGGAAGAATAGCAGGATTTGTAGATTCTAAGAATACCAGTCAAGAGGAGATTCTCCAATTGGCAGCCAAGTACGTGTAAGGGGAGACCACAGAGCATGAAATCAATCACATTGGGGAAAAAGGAAATCACAAGAGCGTCATTCATGAAATGGGCGCTGAATAATGCTATCTATATTGTGTTGGTAGCATTAATAGTTGTTATCACAATCGTTGATAGTTCCTTTCTGTCCTTCAAAAACTTCTGGTTCATTATTACACAAGCTTCCACCAGGATTATTCTAGCCCTGGGTGTCGCCGGTATTATTGTTCTTGGAGGAGCAGATCTATCGATAGGCAGAATGATTGGATTGGCAGGGGTGATCTCCGCTTCATTGCTTCAATCACTTGAAAATCCAAATATTATCTTCCCTGGTCTCGATCTACCGGTTCTAATCCCTGTTTTGTTGGTAGTCTTGGTCTGTTCAATTTTCTCGCTTGTCAGTGGTGTTGTTGTAGCTAAACTGCATGTGACAGCCTTCATTGCCACATTGGGAATGCAACTCATCCTCTATGGGGTAGCATCCACCTACTTTGAGAAAGTAGGAAATGCATCTCCCATTGGAGGTTTGAAGGAATCTTTCACTACCTTTGCACAGGGAGGGATAGATCTAGGATTGTTTACTTTTCCTTACTTGATTCTGTATGTAATTGTGGTGGTGGCGGTAATGTGGTTCATCTGGAACAAGATGGCATTGGGGAGAAATATGTTTGCTATAGGAACCAATGTAGAGGCTGCGCAAGTTTCCGGTGTGAATATTTCCAAAACCATTATCCTCATCTATTTGATAGCTGGATTCTTGTATGGGTTTGCTGGAGCCCTGGAGGTTGGCAGAACCGGTAGTGCAACGAACAATCTTGGAAATGGCTATGAACTTGATGCAATCGCAGCATGCGTAGTTGGTGGTGTCTCCCTGATGGGGGGAGTGGGATCAATTGTTGGCATTGTTACAGGTGTAATAATATTCCAGGTAATAAATTATGGGCTCGTATATATCAGTGTGAGCCCTTACATGCTGTACATAATCAAGGGAGCAATTGTCATTCTTGCTGTTGCGATTGATGCACAGAAATACGTACAAAAGAAGTAAGCGAAGGAGAAGTACTATGGGTTTTTCATGGAAAACGGAATCTATCGAAGGTGCAACGGGATATGTACTCGTGTACAAAGGTGATGGAAGTGCTCACAATAAGGATATCTCCATTAAAATAGCGCCGACACTGGGAAGCAATCTCTACGGATTTACGGTAGGAGATCATGAGGTTGTGCACTATAATCCCCGGTTCTCTCTCACTTCCTATTACACAGGAAACCCCATTTTGTATCCATTCCCTAATCGGCTTCGTAATTGCATGTACGAATACAAGGGAAAGAAGACTTGGCAAATGAAGCATGGGATTCCCATCTTTCTTCATTCGCTTGTTTTTGATGAGCGCTGGATGTTTGATGAACCGGTTGCCACCGAAACAGGGGTAAGCCTTGATACATACCTCATTGTCGATGAGAATCATCCCGTGTATGAGGGATATCCATTCAAACATACGCTCCATGTCATCTATAGGGTAAACAAGCAAGGGTTTTCTATTCGCTATAAGGTGATCAACCAAGACACCAAGGAACTCCCGTTTGGGATTTCTTTCCACACATTCTTTTCTAAATTGGGTGGGGATGAAAGATCCCTTCTGCAGGTCCCTGGTCAGTACATGATGGAACTGACGGATGATTTATTACCTACCGGTGCATTGTTTGATGTAGAGGGGAAGGTTTTTGACCTCAGGAAACCTGTTGCGGTAGGAACCCAGGATTTGGATAACTGTTTTACGGGAATGATAGAGGGTGAGCGTGTTTTTGTGGAGTATCCGGATCTTGGCCTGAAGGTGTTCATGGATTCAACTGATGAGTTTACCCATATGCAGGTTTTTACCCCGAAAGGGAAACCCTTTTTCTGTGTCGAAAAACAAACATGCAGTACCGATGCCCCTAATCTTCATGCTCGTGGATTCCAAAAAGAGGCACACTTGTTACAAGTCCCTTCTAAAGCGGTACAGGAAGGACAGGTGGATTTTGTGTATGAGTGTACCCGATAGGTACATAGATCAGAATATCGGAGGGATATTATGGCTACTATTTCATTGATAGGTGCTGGAAGCGTGGTTTTTTCCAAGCAACTTATGGTTGATATTCTTAGTTTCAAGGAACTGGAGGATTGTACGTTCTGTCTAATGGATATTGACGCAGAACGATTGGCGCTGATTGAGAAGGTTGCAAACATGTTTGTGGCACAGCATAAAGGCAAGGCTCACATCATAGCTACAACCTCCCTTGAGGAAGCAGTGGTTCAAGCTGATTATGTAATCAACTTGGTGCAAGTTGGTGGATTTGGTGCAACAAAGGTGGATTTTGAGATTCCCCGCAGGTTTGGTCTCAAACAGACTATTGCCGATACAATGGGTGTTGGTGGAATATTCAGGGGGCTTAGGACAATTCCTGTGCTTGATCAAATTTGTCAACTTATTGAGAGTAAGAACCCAAAAGCTGTTCTCTTGAACTACACCAATCCAATGGCAATACTCAGTCAATATGTCATGCAGAAATATAGAGGAGTCTCCTATGTAGGTCTCTGCCATAGTGTACAGACTACGAGCAAGCAGCTGGCACTGTATATGAATATTCCCTATGATGAAATGCAATTCAGAGTTGCTGGAATAAATCACCAGGCATGGTTCCTTTCATTGAAACACAACGGTGAAGATCTCTATCCCAGGCTATTTGCCTTGAAAGAGAAAATTGATGAAGATCCAACCTTTGTGCCCAAGCATTTGTATGCCTACCGTGGCAATGATGCATGGTTCAGGGAGAACTTCAAGGACAGCGCAGCCCAGACCTTTGCAACAGACAAGGTTCGTTTTGAGATGCTCAAGCGATTGGGATACTACGTTACTGAAAGCAGTGAGCATAATGCTGAGTACTGTCCCTATTTCATTAAGGATGAAAAACTGATTGAACAGTATTCCATTCCCATCGATGAGTATCTGAGAAGATGCGAGATCAACTTAAAAGAATTCGCTGACATGAAGGCACAAATACAGAGGGGTGAAGAACTGCATGTCGATACCAGCCAGGAGTATGCAGGGTATATTATCCATTCCATGGAGACAGGAATTGAGCGTACCATCAATGGGAATGTGCTCAATACAGGGTTAATCACCAATCTTCCTCAAGAGTGTTGTGTAGAGGTACCCTGCCTCATTAATCGCAATGGGGTACAACCAACCTATATTGGAGAACTTCCTCCCCAACTTGCGGCATACAACAGAACCAATGTGAATGTGCAGATGTTGGCAGTCGCAGGGGCACTCGAGAAAAAACGTGAGCATATTTATCATGCTGTAATGCTAGACCCACTAGCAAGTTCAATACTGAATCTTGAGCAGATGTGGCAGATGACTGATTCTTTGTTTGCTGCTCATGGCGAATCAATTTCGTATGTAAAATAAGGAGGCATAGTATGGCCAGAATAGTACTCGTCGGAGCAGGAAGCGCCATGTTTGGTGGAGGCGCCATAGGTGACATCTGTAAGAGCAAGACATTAAGGGGAAGTACTATTGTATTGCATGATATTAATGCAACAGCACTTTCCCAGATGGAGGAAACTTCCAGGAAGTATATTGCTGATAACCATCTGGATGTTTCAATTGAAGCAACCGTTGATAGGAAGAAAGCACTCAAAGGTGCAGATTTTTGTATTATCTCAATAGAGATAGGAGACCGGTATGAGCTTTGGGAAACCGATTGGCATGTACCTCTCCAGTTTGGCATAAAGCAAGTGTATGGAGAAAATGGGGGTCCTGGTGGTATTTTTCATGCACTGAGAATTATTCCACCCATTATTGATATCTGCCAAGATGTCCATGATATTTCTCCCGATTGTCTGGTAATCAATTTAAGCAATCCAATGACACCTATTTGTATGGCTATTCACCAGAAATTTCCTACCTTGAAGGTTATTGGGTTGTGCCATGAAATTTCATCGTTGTTGGAGCATCTGCCGAAGATCTTGGGTACTCCTTTTGAAAATCTGGAAGTCAAGGCAGGAGGACTCAATCATTTCAGTGTGGTTCTTGAATTGCTGTATAAAGATACGGGAAGGGATGCATATCCCCAGTTGTTGGAAAAGGCTCCTTCTTATTTTGCACCAACCAAGGAAAGGGCTCTCTTCTTGCAAATCCTGAAGTACTTTAAGCGACTTCCCATCACTACTGATAGTCACTTCAGTGAGTATATTCATTGGGCACAGGAAGTTGCAGATCATGATGGTGTTTTGGATTTCTATTCTAATTACAAAAAGGAGTGTCTTGGACACCAGATTGATCCGTACAAACGAATCCAAGAAGGTACTGCTCCTGAGGAGTATTGGAGAGTGGTTCCCATCATTGAAGGCATTCTCACCAATAGTGGTCATGAAGAGTTGGCTGTAAACCTCCCTAATAATGGGCTGATTTCAGGTCTTCCCGAGGATGTTGTTGTTGAAGTCCCAGCGATTATCGATGAGAAGGGAGTTCACGGTGTACCGGTGAGTGATATCATGCCTGCAGGCTTTAGAGGGCTTTTGGCAAATCGCAGTGGCGTTTTGGATTTGACAGTACGTGCAGCTCTTACAGGAGATCGGGATGCTGTTATCCAGGCGTTGTTGGTGGACACCACCAATAACAGTCTTCTTGCAACAGAAAAAATGCTGGATACGGTAATAGCATTGGAAAAACCCTATCTTGACTACATTTCTTGAAAAACATCTCTGTATTGAATAGTTGGAATAACGTATAAGGTGATGTCAGTGAGTATGGAAACACATACTTGCTGGCATTGTTTTATTGCAAGATACAACAAACCCGCCTCCTGAGAAGCGGGTCGTTATGCTGGAGCCAAAGGGACTCGAACCCTCTACCTACTGATTGCGAACCAGTCGCTCTACCAGATGAGCTATGGCCCCCTGATGCATACACAAAACTATCCCAGAGACGGAAAACTGTCAACTCTTTTGCTTGAGGGACGCTGCAATGAATCCACTGAAAAGAGGGTGTGGACGGTTTGGCCTACTCTTGAATTCGGGGTGGTATTGCACGCCGATGAAGAAGGGGTGGTCGGATATCTCTACTGCTTCCACCAGATTCCCGTTTGGGCTGGTCCCGCTGATGGTGAGCCCTTTCTCCATCAGTACATCCCTGAACTCATTATTGAACTCATAGCGGTGGCGATGGCGCTCAGAGATGGTGCTTTCCTGCTTGTAGACTTTGCTCATTTGGGTACTTTGTTGCACCTTGCAGGGATAGGAGCCCAGTCTCATGGTTCCTCCCTTGGGTATGTTCCCCCTCTGGTCGGGCATCAGCGCTATAACCGGATGCTGGGACTCTGGAGCAAACTCTGAGGAGTGTGCATCCTGGAACATTGCCACATGACGAGCGAACTCTATAACCGCAATCTGCATGCCAAGACAGATGCCCAGATAGGGAATCTTGTGCTCTCTTGCATACTTGGCTGAGAGTATTTTTCCCTCTATTCCGCGATCTCCAAAGCCTCCAGGGACCAGAATGCCATCAACCTCAGAGAGCAGACCCTCAATACTTTCAGGATTCACCTCCTCGCTATCCACCCAATGTATCTGGATTTCAGCCCCAGTCTCCCAGCCTCCGTGCTTGAGTGCCTCCATGACGGAGAGATACGCATCGTGTAGTTGGATGTATTTGCCTACCAAGGCAATACGGACCTGCTTGTCAGCTCGCTCGATTCGGCTCAGCATGCTCTCCCAATCACTGAGATCCGGCTCCTTTGTCGTGAGCTTGAGTTCTCTACAGACAATCTCATCGAGTTTCTCCTTCTGCAGCATTATCGGTGCCTCATAGAGTACGGGAACGGTCTTGTTCTCTATGACGCAGTCACGCTTCACATTGCAGAAGAGCGCAATCTTGTCCTTGATGCTCTCCTCCAATGGTTCATCACTTCGGGTAACGATGATATCGGGGAAGATGCCACTTGCCATCAACTCCTTCACCGAGTGTTGGGTGGGCTTGCTTTTGTGTTCCGCGCTGCTCTTCAGATAGGGAACCAGTGTCACGTGGATGAAGAGACAGTTGTCCTGTCCCACCTCGTGGCCGATCTGTCTGATGGCCTCCAGGAAGGGTTGGCTCTCAATATCACCGGTGGTACCCCCGATTTCGGTAATGATTACCTGGGCTTCAGTCTTCTTCGCCAGGGAGTAGATGGCCTCTTTTATCTCCGTGGTAACATGGGGAATGATCTGTACGGTGGAACCAAGGTAGGCACCACTGCGTTCCTTGCTCAGGACATTCCAGTACACTCTGCCGCTGGTGAGGTTGCTGAACTTGTTCAAATCCTCATCAATGAATCGTTCATAGTGTCCCAGATCGAGATCAGTCTCGGAGCCGTCCTCGGTTACAAAGACCTCTCCATGCTGGTAGGGACTCATGGTTCCTGGATCCACGTTCATGTACGGGTCAAGTTTCTGGGCTGCAATCTTCAGTCCCCGTGCCTTCAGGAGCCTTCCCAGTGATGCTGCGGTTATGCCTTTGCCTAGGCCCGAAACAACCCCGCCCGTCACAAAAATGTGTTTGGCCATATCTCTTAATCTCCTTATATGCTGTTCAGTTCTGGTACGTCTTGAGAAGGGAAACAGCAATGGCATAGCGACTCTTTCGTTGGTCCATTGCCATCTTCTCCAGATGGCGGTGTGCCTGCCCTTCATCCATCCCAAGGCTCTCGATTAGAATCCACTTCGCCCTGTCTATTACTTTTATCTCTTCTATTTTCTGGTGGAGCTTTTCATTCTCCGTATGCATTGCCGTCAAGCGTCTGCGCATTGAACGGGATAGGCTGAGTGCCTGGAAGAACATCTGTCTGATAACCGGCTTGCTGACCACCAGAACCCCCCGTTCTCCAAGGATTGCCTCACTCTGCTCAAAGTACTGGATTCGAACCACCAGGATGGAGCCAGCCAAGCTTTGTTCCACTACCATGATTGCAAGTTCTTCCCCTGATTCATCCAGAAGGGGGGCATTGATAACCACCAAATCAAGTTCCTGGTCGAGTACGAGGCGGCGTGCCTCACTTGCGCTCAGACAGTGCAGCAACTCAATGGACCTGTCATACTCACGTATGAGGGAACACAATGAGTCACATCCTTTCTGTGTTGAGGAAACAACCAGCGCTCGAAGCATGCCAACTCCTTCTACGTCGTTAGGAAATAGCTTTTACGACTTGCCTCAAATGGATCGACAGCCGACTCATACGACCTCCATTCAGCACCCTTTGCTTCTAGGAAACAGGACAGTAGGCGTTCAGGAATCGTGTCCTTGATGAACGTACTGTTTTTTGCAAACTCCATTGCCTCAGCGAGTGAGGAGGGGAGCATCCTCCCTTCCTGCTTCTGGTAGGCAGAGCCCTGGTACTCCCCCTCCAGGAGAAGCGAGTGTTTTATTCCCTCCAACGCTGCTGCGATCAAGAGGGTAATGGCGAGATAGGGATTACATGCTGGATCTGCAGAACGTACCTCGATCCGCCGGTACTCACCACTGGTGTAGGGTATGCGGATCAGGAGGGAGCGGTTTGCTCGTCCCCATCCCACATACTTGGGAGCTTCGAAGGATCCCAATCGCTCATAGGAGTTTGTCAGGGGGTTGAGAAAAAGGGAGATCTCCTGGATACGGTTGAGAATTCCTGCACACATGGCAGATTCAAGCGTGTTGTAGTCTTCCCCCTCTGCTTTGATCGAAAGGTTGAAATGCAGCCCGCTTCCACTCTCTCCCTGCAGTGGTTTGGGGAGGAAGGAGGCAAAGAGACCGCTGCGGTCGGCGATGGTCTTCACTACCGACTTGAAGGTGATGAAGTCATCAGCCGCCTCGACCGGGCTGCTGTACTTGAAGTCGATCTCATTCTGTCCAGGGCCCGACTCATGGTGGCTGCGTTCAGTGGTGAATCCCATCTGCTCAAGGGTAAGGCAGATCTCTCTCCTGACATTCTCCCCCTTATCCAAGGGTGCTACATCGAGATAGCTTCCCCCATCCAATGGCTGGTAGGTAGCTCTCCCTTCCTCGTCGGTCTTGAAGAGGTAGAACTCACACTCAGGTCCTACCCCAAACGAATAGCCTTGGAGGGAGGCCTTTCTGACCGTCTCCTGCAGGAGTGAGCGGGTATCACCTTCAAAGAGGGTGCCATCCGGCCTTCTGATGGTACAGAAAAAGCGTACCACACGTCCTTGGGCAGGACGCCAGGGAAGGATGGAGAGGGTTGCTGGGTCGGGAAAGAGCAGGAGATCACTCTCATCCACCTGGAGGAATCCCTTGACCGAGGAGGCATCGAAGCTGATGCCACTGGAAAAAGCTCGCTCCAGTTCGCTTGCCGAGATGGAAATATTCTTGATTTGTCCGAAAATATCGCAAAAGACCAGACGGGCGAATCGTACATCCTGTTCCTTGATGAACTGCATCACCTCTTGTTGGGTATTACTCATCATGCTTCTTCTCCTCCCTCTCTCATACATGGGTATACATCATCCGATAGGGCGTGTTGCTGTTTGCGCTCAATACAAAGAAGTGTGCGTTCAGCACCTGCGTTAGGTCGAGATCGAAGAGGGCACAGTACTCATCCAACAACGTTGCAAGGAGTTCCTTGTCCGCTTCATCAGCATCGCGTACCGCGACCTGCGGGGGTAGGCCCTGAGGAAGTGTATCACAGCGTAAATAGATTGTGCCACCATGCATCCCCGTCCCACAGAAATATCCCACCGGTGCTTTTCCCTCTTGGTTTCGTCCCAGCACAACGATGGTTCCCCCTGCTTGGTACTCCCCAAGAAAACTTCCAGCACGCTCCCCGATGACCAGAAGGGGCTGTTTCTCCTCATAGGCCTTCATGTGGATGCCGCAACGGTATCCTGCACTGTCCCTGATGTAGAGCCTTCCCCCACGCATCGCATACCCCGTCCCATCTCCTGATGAGCCATGTACAATGATGGTCCCCTCATTCATGGTATCTCCGGTAGCGTCCTGGGCATTGCCATGCACAATGAGTTTTGCCCCATCCAGATAAGAGCCAAGCCCATTGCCGGGGGTTCCCTTGATGGTGATGGTCTTCTCGCTCTCTGCACAGCCTATATAGCGCTGTCCAGTTACAGAGGAGAGCATAACGTGCTTTCCCTTCAGAGATCTGACCTGTTCATTCAGGTCCTTGTACTGCATCATACCAACCTCTATGTGGTTCATTGTGCCCTCCCGAGCTGTTCACTGCGCTTCTTTCGGGCAAATGCCATCAGCGCTGGATGTTCACTGATCATGGTAAAATCGAGGGTTCTCAGGTCCTCTCTGCTTCTGATCAAGTCTGTATAGATTCCACCCCGCATCACCTGGTCCCCAAGCAAGATGCACCCAACAAGATGATGGTCCTTGATAAAGAGCCGTTTGTATCCAGTGGAAGTGGAGAAGGTGATATCTTCTCCCTCATAGATGCCGGCTGTGATGATGTGCAGACCAAAGAAGCCAATGGCATTCATTGCAATGGCTTTTTCAAAGTGCATTGTTTGTCCAGCCATGCTGTACCCCGCACTCTCCCCTTGTAGGTAGGCGTTGGGAAGGATGGCAAGATTGCGTCTCTCTCCACGTAAAAGTTCCCATCCCTCACTGCAGTCTCCTCCTGCCCAGATGTTCTTGACATTGGTTCTTCCCGAGCGATCGATAAGAAACCCCTTGTTCACTTCTATGCCGGCACTCTTTGCAAGTGCAGTGTTCGGCTTCACCCCAACCGCTACTACCAGCACATCAAAGCCGATGACCTTTCCGCTGGAAAGCAGTGCCTCCTTGGTGCAACATTCACGAACACTGTCACCCAGATAAAACTGTATTCCTTGCTCCTCAAGATGGGCTTGGACACGAGAGGATCCCTCCTCGTCGAGGATGCTGGAGAGGATGCGCTGTGCAAGATCCACCACCGTGAGGGATCCCACCCGATGGAGAATCCCCTCAGCGCATTTGAGCCCGATCAGGCCGGCCCCGATGATCAGGACGCGACTGGTGGGCTGCAGGTCTGCCTCCAAAGCCTTTGCATCGGAAAGGGAGAGAAACGTATGGCAGTGCTCCACTGTTTCCAGGTTCTTCATCGGGGGGATGAAGGGGAGCGAACCGGTGGCGATGAGGAGCTTATCATAGAAAATGGTCTCTCCTGTATGCAGATGCAGTACCTGCTTCTCAGCATCGATGGATACCACCTCTTTGCCAAGCAGAACCTGTACTCCATGACTCTGGTAGAATGACTCGTCTCGGTAGATCATCTTCCTTTCATCGGTTTTTCCCTGCAGAAGGTAGGAGATCAGGGGACGGGCATAGATGGGATACTTCTCATCCCCAATAACGGTGATTGCCCCGGTAGGGTCCTTTTTGCGGATTGCCTCGATGCAACCCACACTGGTGACGGAGTTTCCGATAATGACATACTGCATGCTAACGCTCCTCATATACGATGGCCTGATTAGGACATCCTTGTACACAAACAGGAAGCCCATGGCTGTTTGTGGCACATAATTCGCACTTCTGCATAACACCACTCTCACTGGGCATCAGGGCACCATAGGGACATGCCATGATACAGCTATAGCAACCTACGCACTTCTCTTGGTTGATGACGATCAACCCATCCTTCTCAGTGATTGCACCGGCTATGCAGCTTTTCAGGCAGAGTGGATCACTACAGTGACGGCAGTTCACGGCAAAGCTGACATTTCCTTTTTCTTCCACTTGGATGCGAGGGTGGAGAGGTTTGTCCTTCAGGGCCTTGACCATGTCAGAAAGTCCGCTGTTTGCGTAGGCACAGTAGTACTCGCAGAGATGACAGGCAAGGCACCACTGTTCATTTACATAGATTCTCTTCATCGCTTCCTCCTACGCTCCAGCGTGCTTGATACCCAGAATGGAGAGCTCGCTCTCATGAAGACCAATACCCCTGAGCATGAGTCGGTTTCCCCTCAATGCTTCAATGGAGTTTATCCCCATGCCTCCCATCATCTCCTTGATCTCGTGATTCCATGCGGTAATGAGGTTGACCAGACGCTGGCTACCCACCTCTGGATTCAGCCGCTTAACCAGCTCAGGGTTCTGGGTGGCAATCCCCCAGTTGCATTTCCCGCTATGACAGGTTCTGCAGAGATGACACCCCAGGGCGATAAGCGCACTGGTGGCGATATATACGGCATCAGCACCAAGAGCGATTGCCTTCACCACATCACTGCTGCTGCGGATCGATCCTCCTACCACGAGGCTTACATTTCCTCTGATCCCCTCGGCGCGTAGACGCTCATCGACACTTGCCAGGGCAAGCTCGATCGGAATACCTACATTGTCCCGTGTTCTTGCAGGGGCGGCTCCCGTACCACCGCGAAATCCATCGATTGCTATAATGTCTGCACCGCTGCGGGCAATACCGCTGGCGATTGCACTGATGTTGTGTACTGCTGCAACCTTTACGATGACCGGTTTTGTGTAGGCTGTTGCCTCCTTGAGGGCGAATACCAGCTGTCTCAGGTCCTCGATGGAGTAGATGTCGTGGTGTGGAGCTGGGCTGATCGCATCACTGTGAAGGGGGATCATACGGGTTTTGGAGATGTCCTCTCCGATCTTGGAGCCGGGGAGATGTCCCCCAATGCCTGGTTTTGCTCCCTGTCCCATTTTTATCTCAATGGCAGCCCCTGCATTCAAGTAACCTGGATACACACCGAATCGGCCACTGGCAACCTGTACAATGGTATGTTCCCCGTACTGGTAGAAGTCCTCATGGAGGCCACCCTCACCGGTATTGTAGAAAATACCCAGCTTCTGGGCTGCCATGGCCAGTGCCTTATGGGCATTGTAACTGATGGAGCCGTAGGACATGGCGCTGAACATGATGGGAATCTCCAGCTTAAGCTGGGGATCTGTCTTGGTTACAATGCTTCCCTTTTCATCACGCTTGATCTGGGTCTTTTTCTGTCCAAGATAGGTTCTGGTCTCCATTGGTTCACGAAGCGGGTCTATGGAGGGATTTGTAACCTGACTTGCATTCACCAGCATCTTGTCCCAGTACACCGGATAGTCTTTGGGAGTTCCCATGGAAGCAAGCAACACTCCGCCACTTTCTGCCTGGCGGTAGATATCCTGGATGACTTCCCCCTTCCAATTGGCGTTTTCCTTGAATGCATGGTCGCTCTTCACGATTTTCAAGGCATGGGTGGGGCAGAGAGATACACAGCGGTGGCAGTTCACACACTTGCTCTCATCAGCCTTCATACGTCCACTTGCCTCATCAAAGGAGTGCACTTCGTTGGCGCACTGCCGTTCACATACTCTGCATGAGATGCACCTCTCAGTGTTTCTGATGACTTCAAAGTCCGGATACAGGTAGTTGATGCCCATGGTGCTCTCCTTCAAGCGTTACGATGACAGGCTTCCCGCCACTGGGGTACCAGATTCTCTCCGGTTCATTGCAGATGACCCTGATGGCTGCCTCTTCACTTGCGAGGTAGACCATGTCCCCCTTCTCGGCGGCAACAAGGCTTCTGAGTTTGAGCCGGTCATTGAGGGCCATGAGACCACCCTCAAAGCCGAGGATGATTGAGAATGGCCCGGTGATCAGCATGCTTGCAAAGGTGTTTCTCAAGTAGGTATATACTTCCTTCTCCTCTTGACTCTTTGTCTCGATGGTCGACCAGAATGGAGCTGCAATGACGTGGGCAACCTCCTCCAGACTCAGACCCTGCCTGCGGTGCAGGTAGTCGATCATGTAGGTGATAACCTCGGTGTCGGTCATGAGGGTGCAGGAGTATCCGAACATCTCAATGAACCGTCTGTTTGCGTCGTAGCTGGATATCTCCCCGTTGTGTACGACACTGTAGTCGAGCAAACTGAAGGGGTGGGCCCCTCCCCACCACCCAGGGGTATTGGTGGGATAGCGTCCATGGACGGTCCAACTATAGCCTGCATAGTCATCGAGGCGATAGAACTCACCCACATCCTCAGGGTAACCTACAGCCTTGAAGACTCCCATATTCTTTCCTGAAGAGAAGACATAGGCCTCGTCTATCTCACGGTTTATCTTGATCACACAACGGCTGGTGTACTCCCTCTCATCAAGCTGGCTGGAGGCAAGCTTGGTGGGCAGCGGAGTAACGAAGTAGCGCCAAATAAGCGGTTCATCTGTGATGGCGTGGTGTTTTGTCGTAGGAATCTTGGAGAGGTTGATTACATCGAAGTGCTCTTCAAGGAACGCTTCACAGTTCCGTTTCGCCTCACTTGAGTAATAAAAGACATGCAAGGCATAGAAGTCTGCATATTCAGGGTAGATGCCGTAGCCGGCATAGCCTCCACCCAAGCCGTTTGAGCGGTCGTGCATGACAGAGATGGAGGTAATGGCATCACGCCCGGAAAATCGCTTCCCGCTGCGTGAGATGATGCCGCTGATGGCGCATCCACTGGGAATGCGGACCTCTCCCTCCCAAGGGAGGCGATGGTGGTGGTTCTGCATAAGGCGTCTCCTTGGATACGAAAAAAAGGCGCCCATCACAGACACCTCATGCATTACGAGGTACCTCTGATGGACGCCTTTGTCCAATTGAATATGCTTTATCATAGCGAAAATGCATTTGTTTGTCACGAGGGGAGGCGTTGGTAGGGAAAATGATATTGCAACTGCTTGCAATAGAACCAGTTATTTTTGTCCATAGTCGTGATGGAGCTCTTTTTCAGAGGATATTCTCATGCTGCGATTGACCTTATATTTCACCAGCACTCTACATAATCGGCTGCAGGGGGAGAGACATTTCTTCGCAGACGAAATAGATTATATTCATGAAGTTACTCATGTTCTTGAAGCCTCTTGCACGACTCTTGATGATGCTAATCTTCGAGTTGGACCCTTCCAGGATTGCATTGGTCCTCAATGTCTGGAAGTAGTTGAGGATCTCAACGGCGTTCCTTGTAAGGCACGCTGCAAACTTGCGTATCTCCATGACTATGGAGTTTGCGAATTGATGGTCAACCTCTCATAGAAATCCTGCAACTCAAGAGGAAAAAGTTGGACTTTCTATGATGCCAGACCAAGACTCCTGCTGCAGCTAGAGGCCTAGGGAACCTCGCCGTGATGTAGCAACGATACTGGAAGAAATTGAGATAACTTCAGGTTTTCTCCCGGGTATCATGGACCTTGCACACTCCTTCAACACCAAGGTAAGCGAACGTCGCCCCTTCTGCGAAGTCAACCTTGATATGGAGTTCCATGCATTGCATTTGCGTAGATTAGGTAGTACAATCTACGCAAATATTGC
>JBFWKK010000038.1:0-26220 GCA_050252715.1 Sphaerochaeta sp.
GAATTTATTGAAGCCACAGAAGGAACAGCGGAAGATCCTGATGGAGTGAATGGTTCCTTTACCTTTACGGTTACCATCAACAAAGGGGGAGGCGAGCAACAGGTTACAGATGGGCTTTCCATGGGCATTACAGCAACTCCTTACGATGGTCCTATGCAGACCATCTGGGAAGGCGATATACTTACTGATACCACTTGGTCAGGAGTGGTGCAGGTGAATTATGTCACGGTTAAAGAAGGGGCAAAGCTTACTATCGAGCCAGGGACAATCGTAAAATTCAAATCTGACCGTGGATATAAAGATTTGGATAAAGGTGGCCTCCAAGTAATCGAAGGGGGTATCTTGCATGCAGTAGGAACCCCAACTGAGCAAATCTTCTTCACTGCAGATTATGAGCGAGACGGGTATCCATATGCCATAAATGGAGATTGGTTTGGTATTACGCTGGAAGATACGAGTGACTCGATTCTTGACTACACGGTAGTGGAGTATGCAGAAATCGGGGTAGAGCAGTTTGATTCTTCTGTTACCATATCAAACTCAGTGATCCGTTGGAATAATACCGAGGGGCTCTATGCAGAGCGATCAACCCCTCTATTCGAATACAACACGTTGTATCAGAACGGATATCACGAGATTGCGCTTGAGCAGTTCAATGAAAATGTCCTCATAGAAAACAACTATTTCAGGGATGGGCATGTAGGAGTTCACTTTGAGAACAGTAAGGGAGTTGTAAAGAACAATATCTTTGCAAACTATCATATGCATGCCCTTACCGCTGGTATGAACTCTAAGGTAACGGTTCAGGACAACATCCTCTACGCAATTGGCGATGATCCAATACATAACACAGAAGATCCTGATGGGGAACCACCCACTGATGATACTATCACTCAGATAACTGAATCAAATAATACTGAAGTATCATCGGAACCTGCTGGTCTAAGTTTCAATTACATCGTTCCCGATGACTATGACTATGAACTTCCCTATCGTCCTGGTACAGAGGATGATGAGTATCTCTATGTATATGCACTTGAGGATGAAACCCGAGAAGTAACCAGAAAAATGGGTGAGGGAAAGGACCTTGGTTTCGGTTGGGCTCTCCACTACTACGACGGCTATCTCTGGCGATTCAGCATTGGAAATGGTACAGGAGATGGCTTGGATTTCATCCGAATCGAGTTTGATGGTTCCAGTATTACAGATGTAATCAAGATGGAAACAGATTGGGTCGTTAACCCCAGAGGGCTTACCCATGATGGAGAGTACTTTTATGTTAATGATTTCAGTGAGAAGAAGATTTACCGTTTCACCCCTCCTGCTGTTATCAACAGTGATGCGATTCTTGAGGAATCTGATGTTGATTCAATAGCTATCCCCAATGATGCTGAAGAGGGTGGCACCATGGGATTGACCTATGATGGTTCACACCTTCTCCTGCCCAGTCAGGACCAATCGGTTATATATCGAATTGATTTTGACGAGTATCGAGAAGACGATACTTATTCATATGAAACAATTGCCCTGCCCGAAGGTATTACCCTTGGCAATGACATCGCCTGGCATAATGGCTATTTCTGGAGTGTAGCCTCAGGGAAGGGGTTGGGTAAGTTTGAGATCATCGATACTCAAGCTACCATGGTTGGAAGCATCTACCCGGTTGCCTACGACGCTTGGGCAATCACCTCCAATGGGAAAGTGGGGGAAGAGGCACGGCTTTGGACTCTCCAGAAGACCTGTGAGCTTTGGGATGATGACAAACTCTTTGAGATCAAACCCAAGGATCCGACTCTTTAAAGAAGGCCAGGGCAGGTTTCCTGTAATGTTATTGATTATTGCCATTCATGCTGTACACTGAAACCTAAGAAAACAGTACTGAAAGCATAAGGAATGGTGATAATGAAACCGACCAATGTTGTTGTGGTCAATGCAAGTCCAAAAGGTGAGTTCAGTTTAACCTTGCAGCATGTAAAGTATCTCTTGGTCCATGAACCTGACCTGGATGCAACCATCATCCATGTGGGTGAGAACCTGACCATGATGGAGTATGACGAAGCTTGGCTATCTACCACCTTCGATGCGCTTGATGCATGCGACATGGTCATATGGGCTACCCCTGTATATACCATGCTTGTTCCCTGGCAGCTTGTTCGCTTCTTCGATCTTATGCAAAAACAGGGTAGGCAGTCGATACTTTCTGGCAAGTATGCAACGTGCATCATGAGTTGCTTTCACTACTACGACCACCTTGCTGAAGAGTGGCTGCGTGGGACCTGTGAAGATCTTGGCATGGCCTTTGTGGAAGGCTTGAGTGTTGACAACAAGGATATGCTGCAAGCTGACTTTAGGAAGAGTATGCGGTTTTTCATGCAGGAGTTTCATGAAGCGTGCACCAATCGTACGCCCGTTCCCAGGAAAAGTACGCCAATCCACTACGATTCAACATTTCAGTTTCAACCAAAGTCGGGAGAAAACACAGCCGAGAAAAAGAACGACCTTCGCACTGTCTTGTTGACTGATGAATACCAGAAGGACGGCAATCTTTCACGTATGATTGAAGTCTTTCTGGCCTCCTATCCTGGCGTTGTTGAGGTAATCGACATCAACACATTCCCGTATGAAGGAGCCTGCCAAGGCTGCCTGCGATGTGAGCTGGTGGGTGAGTGTGACAGAAAAGATGGATTCCAAGCATTTTACCAAGACTTGGTAACCTCATGTGACGTATTGGTGCATGCAATGAACCTGGAAGGCAGGTTCCTGAAACCTGTGTGGAAGCTGTTTCTTGACCGTACCTTTGCAAATGGGCATAGAACCAGCATGATGGGCAAGCACTCTGCTTACCTTGTTTCTGGTCCATTGTATCAACTGCCCAACGTTAGGCAGTTTCTGGAGGGAAAGGACCGGGTTGGAAAAGAGAATGCCATGGGAATTATCAGTGATGAGGAACAGAACTCACAGCGGTTGCAGACTATGATTGCAGATCTGGCTTGTCGTCTTGATCGTGCCAGTCGTGCTGGGTACCAGAAAGGGGTGAATTTCCTTGGTGTTGGCGGCATGAAAATCTTTCGTGACCTGATCTATGGCATGCGGGGTGTTGTACGTGATGACCACCGTTTCTACAAGGAACGAAAGTTGTATGACTTCCCGCAGAAGGATATCAAGAACCAACTATTCAATGTCTTCATGGGCAGGGCCTTCCTGTTCAAGTTCGTGAGGATGCAGGCTTACAACACTATGAAATCACTGTATATTCTGCAACATAAACATATTGTTGACTCAAGGAAATTATAGGAGCATGACTATGCAAAGGAATCGGGGAGTATTGCTGCAATACTTCCATTGGTACAGTGAGGGTGGGGGAAAGCTCTGGAAGAACCTTGTAAAACAGGCTGAAGACCTGAAAAATGCTGGATTCACTGCAATTTGGCTTCCTCCTGCCTATAAGGGATCTGCAGGTGGCAATGACACCGGTTACGGAGTGTATGACCTCTATGACTTGGGGGAGTTCAACCAGAAGGGGAGCGTCGCAACCAAATATGGAACCAAAGCAGAGTATGTTGCAGCTATTGAAGAAGCCCACAAACAGGGGATGCATGTCTATGCAGATGTAGTGCTGAACCACAGAATGGGAGCTGATGAAAAGGAAGAGGTTCTTGCTACCCCATATTCCAGAGATAATCGTTCAGAGCCAACAGGACCTCAAGAGCAAGTAACGGTGTATACCCGTTTCACGTTCCCAGGCAGAGGTTCTGTCTATTCGGATTTCCAGTGGATGTGGCACCACTTTGATGCGGTTGACCATGCAGAGGAATATCCTGATGACAAGCAGAGCATCTATGTGCTGGAAGGAAAGCAATTCGATGAGTATGTTTCCTCGGAGTTTGGGAATTACGACTACTTAATGGGTTGTGACCTCGATTTTGGGGCGGAGGAAGTGAGGGAAGAACTTGTACGATGGGGGAAATGGTATCTGGACACCACAGGTATAGATGGATTCAGGATTGATGCGGTAAAGCACATTCCTTCCTGGTTCTTTCCCCAGTGGCTGGACTCGTTGCATTCCCATACTGGGCGTAATCTCTTCTCTGTTGCAGAGTTTTGGGATCCTGCATTGGAAAACCTCACATACTACATTGCCCAGAGTGAAGGCTCTCTCTCACTTTTTGATGTGCCACTGCATTTCAAGTTTCATCAGGCAGGTATTGAACGGGAGAAGTTTTCCCTCTCTTCCATTTTCCTTGGCACCTTGGTGGAACAGGACCCAGAGCATGCAGTAACCTTTGTATCGAACCATGACTCACAGGCATTGCAGGCACTTGAGTCCGTTGTTGAACCTTGGTTCAAGCCACTTGCCTATGCATTGATCCTCTTAAGGAGGGAAGGGTATCCTTGCGTGTTCATTGCCGATTATGAGGGAGCCACCTACCAGGATTATGGTTTTGACGGTGAAAAGCATGCGATAGAAATGCCCTCATTCAAGAAAATTATTGATCTTATGCTCTTGTTGAGAGAGCGTCATCTAGAAGGAGAACAACACGATTATTTCGATCATCCAAACACCATTGGCTGGTCTTTTTCAGGTGAGAAGGCACTAGCTGTTGTTCTCTGCAATGGACAAGGGGGTACTAAAAGAATGGAGATGGGGCTCCCTGTTACTGAATTCCTGGATTGTACCGGTAGTATTGCTGAGCCAGTAAAGACCGATGAAGCAGGGTTTGCAACGTTCCCCTGTAAGGGGGAATCCATTTCGATCTGGGTGAAAAGCAGTGCTATAGGAGACCTTGGGCGCAAGGTACGGCAAGCATAAATGATGCTAGGGAGCATGAGGCACCAGATGCCTCAGAGCTTTTGGGCAAAGGCTTCTCGTGCATGAAAACTGTATGATTATTGCACTGTTACACGCTATTTGAGGAGGAACAGAAGATGTTTAAGCGTTACTCGTATAATTTATCCTTCACCAGTCCTGTTTGGCCGGGGAATCCCCCTGCGGCGGTAGTTGAACAAATGGGATCCATAGAGAAAGGTGATACTGCAAATACGTTTAAAGCACACATATTCACCCACTCAGGAACCCACGTTGATGTTCCTTTGCACTTTAATCGTAATGGGAAAACTGCGATTGACCTGGGTGTCGAGCAGTTTGTCTTCCATAAGCCGGTGGTATTGGATATTCCCAAAAAAGAACAAGAGAAGATTAGCACTGAAGACCTCAAGAGACACCATGCGGCTATACGTGAATGTGATCTGTTGTGCTGTAAAACAGGGTGGGCTGCAACACGTGAAGACAACCCTGATTACTATGCCACCTATGGACCCTATTTCTCATCAGAGGCAGTAGAGTATCTCCTTGCTGAGTTCCCAGGACTGCGAGCCATAGGAATGGATTTCATTTCTCTGGGCTCTCCCTTGCACCCACAGGAAGCAGTACTTGCCCATAAGGCTGCTACCGGCAATGATGAGGCTGACGGCAGATTTATTCTGCTATTTGAAGATATGATCCTTGATGATGAGCTCAATAGGGCAAAAAGAGTCTACGCTTGGCCTCTATTCATTGAGGGTACAGATGCAAGCCCTACTACCATAGTTGCAGAATTTTGATACCTTCGAGTGTATGTGATGTATCGCACCAAGCCAGCGAAAAGTTACCAGGAAATGTTCCACCTGCTTCATGGCCATATGGTTCATCAGAGAGAACATAAAAAAATCCTGCAAGAAATTAATTCTTACAGGATAATTAATTATATCGGGCTGGGCGGATTTGAACCGCCGACCCCATGTCCCCCAGACATGTACGCTAAACCCCTGCGCTACAGCCCGAACAGTATCGGTTACCCGACAGGTTGGAACATTACCATGAATGGATTCTTGTGTCAATAAAACACTGCTAGTAGGCAAAGAAAGATTTTTGCGATAGGATACTTCGTAGTATTTAATAAGACTTCATTGGAATAGTGTATAGTTTTTATACCTATGTCTGATACGAAGAGGCAGGAAAGGAGTACCCATGGCACAGATGACAAAGTTGGCACTGGCCCAATCCTTGAAGCAACTGATGGCTGAACACACGTTGAACAAGATTACCGTAAAGGAAATCGTCAATCGGTGTGGTGTAAACCGTCAGACATTTTATTACCACTTCAGAGATATCTACGATTTGCTTGATTGGATGTTTATCAATGAGGGGCAGGAGTTTGCCCGAAAATATCCCAGTATACACACGCGGGATGATGGAGAGACAGCAGTGAGGAGCATGTGTTCCTACCTTCTGGAAAACAAGACTATGATCATGAACATCTTTCATAGCCTTGGAAGGGAGTTGCTGGACCGATATCTCTGCCGGGAGATGGCAAAGCTTCTCCATGGAACCCTCGGTGAACGTGCTAGAGAATTTGGCACCAGCGATGAAGATCTTGCATTCCTGATTGATTTCTACAAGCATGCATTTGTCGGGTCATTGCTTGATTGGGTGCAGGCGGGATTGCCTGGAGAGATAGATGAGATTGTACTGCAATTCATTCCCATGCTGAAAGGTACGTTCGATTCAGCACTGAAACGGATGGCTTTGAGTCGATAGCGGTATAATGTCTTGATGAATCGGATTTGATAGCGTACACTAACAGCTATACGACTGAATGTTTTAGGAAGAGAGTGGAATATGAACCAAATACAGATTACTAGTAGGAAGCGAGTTTTGCTATTTGTAGTACTTGCTTTCTTGTTGCTTTCATCAGCTTATGCGTATCAGTTCTCCCCACTGGAGCAGTCATTCCAGCCAACCGGAGCTGAGAGCACCAAAACGTACACCATTGTAAATGACAGCAACGATTCCATTGCTATAAGCTTATCGGCACTTATCCGTGACCAGGATGCCCAGGGCAATGAAATAAACAAACCTGCAGATGCCTATTTTTCCATCGTTCCCAACAAATTGGTCGTTCCTCCGCAGAGCAGCTGGGTAGTTCGTGTGCAGTATCGTGGACCGAGAACGGTAACCAATGAACTTTCATTCCGCCTTAAGGCAGAACAGATTCCCTACTCACAAGGGAAAAACAGTTCAGACAAGGGGATGTTCAATTTCCTGTATATCTATACCACCAGCTTGTACGTACTCCCTTCCCGTGTTGTAGAGAATGTCGGAGTAAGGGCCGTCACTCCCTCAACCCTTGAGGATGGCTCTCCCGCTCTTTCGGTGACGCTTGCCAATTTGGGAACCGTGCACCAGTTGTTGATCTCTGCGGTAGTGGAAGTCAGGGACAGTAAAGGCAATACCGTGGTATTGCAGGGTGGAGAAGCCTTGGAAGGTATTGATGGCATGAATATTCTTGCAAAGAAATCTGTCACAAAGAAGATTCCTTGGCCAGAAGGTCTCTCCCGGGAATCAGGAGTTACCTATCAAGCCACAATCAAGTATTCGAATTAAGAGGAGTCCTACGCTCCCTAATCCACAAAGGTTCCTTGTATGAAAGTAAGAGGGTTCGCACACGCAGCATTCCTGGTGATTTTGCTTGCACTCGTAACCCTCTTCTTGTCTGCGTTTTTCTGGACCTGTTTTGGGGCAAAAGAGACAGCAGACACCCCTTCCATTGTCAAAGTGGAACGTGTGAGTCCTGCAGTCTCTGACGTTGAACCTGAAGAGGCAGATGAAGAGGTCCCCTTGGCAGAGCCCGCAATTGAGAGAGATAGAGCGGAAGAACCAATACCGGAGATTCGTGAGCTTCCCCCACCAAAACACCTTCTATCCTACCCCCATTTCCCAGGGTTTGATTGGCGTAACGATTTTATCAAGATACCCAAGGCCCCTACCTTTGAGGGAAAGGCCTCTGTCAGTCCTGTGGTGCCTGATCCGCCCTTTATCTTTGAGCCGATGGTGCTCACAGAAGAGGAGTGGGATCTCTTCTACGGTGGTTCCTATGAACAAGAGGAGTATGGTGATGATTTCTTTGCAGACTTTTTTGTCGTGGGAGAAGATTCTGTCATTGAGTATGAAGATGGGTACTACTATCTGGGACTGTATATAAACAACGAGCTGGCAGGGGATATTGAAGTTGAATTTGCCGGCGTAAGTAGATTGCTCAATACCAGTGAACTTATCCAGTATGTGGGACCCTACATCACCGATGCTGCGAATGAGAGAATATTCGGTGATGGGCTACCGTACATCTCCTTGGAACAATTGGAGCAGAGAAACGTTCAATCCAGGTATGATGCAGCAACGTTTGCCATCTATTTACAGTTCAGTCTTGAGGATATGCCGGAGAGAACGGTGAGTATCACCAGCCGTTCGATCAACAGGAGAGAGCAATACGGTATCAGCGGGGCAATAGTCCTGGAACCTGCAGCGTTTGCCATGGCAAGTTCCCTCAGCCTGTATGGGATGCTCGACTATGATGCTGGTTTCACTGCCCTTAACCAGAAACTCCTCTCTCTCTCAGTATCCAACCGAGTATCGACGCTTGGTATCGGGTTGAACTTCTACTACTCGCTCTCAATGGCAGATCCATATTTCAACCCGGGAACCTGGAATGGCTTCTATGACTTTGTGGAATCGAGTCACCGTTTGAGTTTTGGCCATGTAGGAACAAACCTGAGTAATAAAGCACCGGGTGCCTCCAACGTAGGATTCACCTTTGAGAAGAACTATGCCTATGGAACAGAGAGTGCAAAGGGAAACCAATTTGAATATCGGGTAGTGGTGGTGGAGCCATCGGAGGTGATTATTTCGATCAATGGGGAAGAGGTTTTCAAACGAAAATTCCAGGCAGGAACCTATCGCCTCAGGGATTTTGTATTCACCCAAGGGGCAAACCAGATCAAGATTACCACAATACCCGACAGTCATCCCGAGGATGAGAAGGTCGAGTATGTAGACATGGGTTACGACTATCGATTGCTTGGCAAGGGAGACAGCCTCTACGGCTTCGGTTTCAGTATACCCAGGGAGAAAACACCTATTGCCACCTCTGATATCAGCATCCCTTGGTTCAATGACCAGTATCTCTCCTACCACCCGGACGCCTTCACCGCTACCTACTATCAGCAGACCGGTCTCAGTGATACGTTTACCTTCACCAGTGAGTTGGCTTTCAGTCCCGGAATATTCAGTGGCATGTTCAACGGAGTTTTGGCAACCATGGTGGGCACAAGCCAGATGCAGCTATCGCTCGGTCTCAATGCTGAAAATGAGACACCATCGTTCTCTGCTAGTCTGAGTCACCGCTACAGTGCTCCTGTGGAGAGTGGTTTCGGCACGATCAGCGGAACGCTGAACCACTCCATCCCGGCCAGGACAGCAACAGCAACACCAGCATCCAATACCTCTCTCTCTCTCTCTTACTCGGGAAGTTTTACCGAGAAAATCAGGTATACTCTTTCCGGTAATCTCTCCTATGACTCCTCTGATCAGTATCCTGGGTGGAGCGGGTCCTTCGCTACAGGATTCTCCCCCTTTACGGGGTTCTCGCTCAGCGGTTCCATTACAGCCAATGGATCAAGCACTGATCCAACCAATCCGGTTGTATCAGCACAGATCTCCGGCAGTTATACATTCAGTCCAAAACTAAGTGCAAATACTTCTACAAGCCTGCGTTCCGGATCTCCATTCTTTGATGGCACAGCCTCCAGTTCCATGGGGTTGAGCTGGCGACCAAGTGGACGTGACAGTGTCAATCTCTCACTCAGTGGTTTTCGCTACGAGGACCCGAAGAACCACTCCCTGGTGGCTGCTTGGGCGCATAGCGGGAATCTTTCCAACTTCTCACTTCGCCAGCAGGTCAGCAACTCCTACCAGAATATGAGCACCACGTTTACCGCAAGCACTTCGCTGGCCTATGCCGATGGGGCTTTCGGGATAGGGAAGGCTGTCGGTGAGTCGTTCCTTTTGGTTAAGCCGGTAGGGGATCTGAAACATTCTGATATTTCCATTGCCCGCAGTCTTGACAGTTCTCCCTCCTATCTCAGCAGACCGCTGGGAAGCGCGCTCTATAACTCTGTGACCCCAAACTCCACCAACAACATTGTTGTCTTCAGTAGTGGAATCAGTGAATATTCCACCGGTACTTCCTTTGTATATGAACTTTCTCCCAGAAGCAGGCAGTCCTTCGTTGCCCGCCTCGATGTTGAACCGTCATTCACTGTCAGTGGCTCTCTCTTCATGAGCGACGGCCAAGCCTATGTGCAGTACTCCTCTCCTGTGTATGAGGTCCGCCTCAATGAAGCAGGGGAGGAAGAGTTGTACAAGAATGATGCGCTCTACCTTTTCACGGATCAGGAAGGTCGCTATATCTTAAGTGAGGTTCCCAGCGGAACCTACCTCTTTGACCTACAGGTTGATGACCTTTGGTATGCTGTGCGTTTTGTTGTCCCGGATATGTCCTCACAGGAATTGGGGTTGGAACGGGTTCTTTTGCTTGAGGACTTCTGGGTTGCAGATCCTGCCTTTGAAGAGCGGATTATCATTCAGGATGCATTCAGCGGGGCACAAGTGGAAGAAGAGAGTGATGTCTTTGGTACTGAGCTTGCAACTGGATATGATGCAGAGGTGACCCTCGATGTTATCGAGCGGATGGATGAGGAGACCTTCTGGAACATTATTTTCCCGCCATTTGATGAGAGTGACTTTGGATTCGAGACGTTCGACCAGGATGGATTTGTTTCTGAGCAAGATTTTGCCTTTGATGAGACAATGTTTGACGAAATGGTCGACTTTGAGGAAACCGATCCCAATGCCCAGCAGGTCATAACCGCCGCTCCTTAGTTTGCTTGACACACTTGTACAAAAGGTAGAGTATAGGTACGTACCTCAAGAATACTTGAATAGGAAGTGATACCGTGCGTAGCGATATAATCAACGATGTTTTATCCGTTGAAGATAGAGCACAACATATACTACAAGACGCCGAACATACTGCCAGAGACACTATTTCCGACGCCCAAAGTGCTGCGAATGAGCTTGTACGCTCCTCCTTGAAGGAAGAGCGGGAACGTCTACGCTCACAGCTTGACAGGGCGGAAGCTGAAGCCCGCAAGGAAGTGGAGGAGTATGAGGAGAGTCTCAACATCTCCAGCAACCTTTCAAGCGAGACACTTGGCACAATTGCTGAGTCCCTTGTCCAGCAGATATGCAAGACAGATTTCGATAGGGTTCTGGAAGCAGAATGAGCAGTGACCGAGTTTCCCTGTACGGCTTCATCAACGCCAAGTTGCGGGCGAAGATTGGGTTGATGCGGCAAAGCAAAGTACTAGAGAATCTGTTGCAGGCCCCATCCTTGGTGGAGGCTGTATCTGTGCTCCGTGACTCCAAATACCATGCAGTATCTGAGGCATATGACCGTACCGGTGATGTGCAGCAGATGGAGCTGGTACTCCTCAAGATGGAGATTGCGATGTACAAGGAGGTTGCTCACTACCTTGAGGGAAGTAGTGAAGATCTTATCAGCCATCTCCTTGGTAAAATTGAAATCGATAATTTGAAGAACTCATTGCGGCTCTGGTACAGCAGCATCATCAGACAGCGGCCCATCCGCTACCGCAGTGAATACCTGTTCAAGGATACCATACTCCATCCCATCGACTGGACGGCCTTAATCAATGCAACCAGCTGGGATGCAGTGATTCGCTCCTTGAAAGACAGCCCCTACACCGAGGTGATTGCCTCCTTCAGCGAACAAGACATCCAGGAAGCAGGATTGTTCTCCTTGGAGACCTCGTTGGACAGCACCTGGTATCATCATTTAATGGAGTGCATCAAGACCCTCAGCAAAGCTGACCAGGAGGTGGCAACCAGTATGTTTCTTGTGGAAATTGACTTGAGAAACCTCATAATGCTGGTTCGCTATGGTTGGTACCATCACATGGAAGCAGATGCGGTGAAGGCATTGCTGCTTCCATGGGGAAAGGTGGCTTCAAGCAGGGAGAGTGAGGAGTATCTGAGGATGGAACCTTCCAACAGAGACCCCCATGCGATCATCAATCGTTACTATCCCGGGCTCGATCAAGCCTTAGCATTGAAGATGCGTGGGAGTGCACATAACGATGAGAGTGGTGTGCTTGAAACATTGAAAATTGAAGGCTATCTGGCTGAGAGAAGGAAAGCCATCTATCAACGGATGCTCAGCCAGGATCCTTTTACCATCGGACTATCCTTGTCCTATTTCTTCCTCTTCAAGGAGGAAACCAGCATGGTGAAGGCTATTCTCAATGGAAAGTACTACGGCTATGAAGAAGCGTACATCAGGGGGGTATTGGCATGAATTTGTTTACACGACCGATGAAACTACTGACAGCGGTAGTTTTGGAACAGACCAGTGATGCGGTCGTCAAGTCCCTGCTTGAGCTCGGGGTTCTGGATTTTGTCCACATGAACAAGCTGGATCCATCTCAGATGGAGAAACTCTCTTTCCGTCAGAGCTCAGTCAGCCGATCGGCTTTGCAAGATATGCGTTACCGGGTGGAGGCTCTCTTGAAGCAGGGGCACATCGCTCTTCCCACCAGTGAAGTCCTGAATGTGCAGAATTTGGAGAAACCTCAGCTTGAAGCGTATACCCATTTGCTAGATGAGCTAAGCGCGAATTTGCTCTCACTGAAAGAGAATCAGAAGCAGAGCAATCAACTGGTCATGGGCTTGGAGGAGATAGAGCGCTATATCAGGGAAGATAAGGGAGAGTATCTCGATCTCAGGGTCGGTCAGGTGAGCAAAGGCAGGAGTGAGGATCTGAAAGATAAGATTGCCTCATTCGGCGGGTTGCTTGAGCCGATCAGCGATACCGATCTTTTCATCTCGCTCAGTCTTCGTCGTGATGTGAGCCAGGTCGATCCCTTGCTGGAGAAGTTCGGTTGGATGGAATCCAGTGACGTGCATCTGCAGCAGAGGGCAGTCTCCCTCATCAAAGATAGACTCGAAAAGGAGCTGCAAGCAGCTCGTTCTGAGCGAGAGCAAGTGGAAAAAGCTGTTGATGCCATGGTTGCAAGCCAGCAGACACAGTTGTCTGCGATCTGGGCTAACCTGCGTCTGAATGAGCTCAGCGATCAAATCCGCTCGTATTTTGCCTATACAAGAAATACCACACTCTTCTCCGGATGGGTGCCGACAGACCAGTCTGATTTGGTTGCGAAAGCCATAACCAAGGCCAGTAGTGGGCAGTGTGTCATTGAGTGGACCGATGCACGGCAGCTTCCTCGAAAGGATGTCCCTGTTGCGGTGACCAGTCCCAAGCTCCTGCAACCCTTCCAACGAATAGTGAACAACTACAGTACCCCTGAATATGGTACGGTCAATCCCACTATCTTCGTCATGATCGCCTATCTCTGCATGTTCGGTTTGATGTTTGCCGATGTAGGGCAGGGGCTTGTATTGCTTCTTGTTGGACTGCTTGGGCAATATGGATACAAGAAACACCCCTTGAAGAAGGATGGGATGCTCAGCAGGAACCTGACAGAGCTGTTGGTCTACCTTGGCTTATCGGCCATGGTATTTGGAGCTCTCTTTGGCAGCTATTTCGGCCTCAGTCTGTTTCCAGCTCTCTGGTTCAATTATGAGGCAGTAGTTGCAGGGCATGCAGAAGGATCCCTTGTCACTGATGTGTATGGGATACTGGGACTCACCATCAAGTTTGGGATCATCATCATCTATACCGGACTGATTCTGAACTGGATAAATCTCTTCAGAAAGAAAGCGTATCTCGAGCTCACCTTGGACAAGAATGGCATTCTGGGAGGTGTGCTCTTTGGAACCGGGCTCTATATGGGATTTGCTTTTGTAAAGAGCGGGTATCGCTCCTTCCCCCAGGATGCTTGGATAGCTCCCCTGATAACCATCTGTTTACTCTTGTTGTTCGTACGAGGGTTCCTTGCCTACTTCCTTTCCGTCAAGCGGGGAGGAGAGCGACATGATCTCTCCAGTGTTACCATGGACGCAGTGATGGAGTGGTTTGTCGATATTCTGGAAATCTTTACCGGTTACCTATCCAATACACTCTCCTTCATGCGTGTGGCCGGTCTCGGCATTGCCCATGCCTCCTTGATGGAGTCCTTCAAGGAGCTATCAGGCTTGGTCGATGGATTCGGCGGAGTGGTTATCTTTATTCTTGGAAATATTCTGGTAATTGTCCTGGAAGGACTAAGTTCCGGAATACAGTCGTTGAGGTTGAACTATTACGAGTTCTTCTCCAGATATTTTACCGGAAAGGGAGTGGCTTACCAGCCAGTTGGGTTGAAGAGCGCTCCATCCGAGCAGAGATAGTGAATTTTTTGAGGAGGGTCACAGTATGACCAACATCGCATTCAGAAGAAAAGTTTCGATGACCTTTGTAGCAACAGCACTTTTACTCGTTGCCAGCGGCTTCATCTTCGCTCCCAGTGCCTATGCTGCAACCACCGAGGCTGCAACTCGTGGCGACTACAACCTTGCCCTGGTATGTTTCAGTGCAGCATTGGCCTTTGGGTTTGGCGCAGTGGCTGCAGGTATGGCTATTGGTAAGGTGGGAAGTGCTGCCATGGGGGCTATCAGCGAGCGTCCTGAGATCGCCAGCCAGGCCTTGATCTTCATCGCCCTTGCTGAAGGTCTTGTTGTTTTCGGGTTCATCACCAGCTTGATGATCCTGGGAAAGGTATAACCAATGAAATATTTTGTCATCGGCGACGAGGATACTGTCCTGGGGTTCTCCCTGGTCGGGGTCTTCGGCATGCAGGCGACAAATGCGCAACAGGCCAAGCGGGCCTGGGACAAGGCGGTGGAAGATTCTCAGAATGGTATCATCATTATCACTGATGAGGTTGCCAACATGATCCGGCCTCTGGTCGATCAATATCTGTTTTCCGTATCTTTCCCCCTTGTCGTGGAAATTCCTTCCCCCCGTTCGAAGGAGGGAAGAACCGATTTGCGTGCCCTGGTTAACCAAGCGATTGGGGTAGCATTGTAGGATGAGTTTGTATGGAAACAACTGACAACCGCTTACTCAACGGTATCTTGGAACAGGCTGAAGCACGTGCTCAGCAAAAGAAGACAGATGCCAAAAAGCAAGTAGAGCGCATTCAAGAGGCAGCGAAGCTTCAAATTGAACGGGAGATTGCATCCCTAAGAAAAGAGCAAGAGCAGAAACTCAAGACCATTGAGTTGAAGAAACAGGCCAATATTGCAAGTGCGAAGAGAAAAGCCAGCCTCAGACAGATTGACGAGAGCTATCAACAGGTTCTCAAGCGGGTCACCTCCATGCTTGATGCAAAAAAGGTAGAACAGCATCTGCCTATGTGGATTGCGGAGGCTGCCATCGGTTTGGATCTCAGTGAGGCAAAGGTGGCAAGCAGCCGTCAATGTCCTGTCAGTGAGGAGCATCTCAACATAGCAAGCCGCTTGGTGGAACAGGCAACTGGGGCAAAGATTGTCCTGCATCTTGAGTCAAAGCCGATTCAAGGGTTGGGAGTGATTGTTTCCTCCATGGACGATACGGTTTCGTTCAACAATCAGGTTGCATTCCGTCTGAGACGGTTCGACCGCGTCGTAAGAACAATGATTCAGGAACATACATGAAAGAGAGAATAATTGGACGTGTCAAACGAGTGAATGGCCCGATTCTCATTGTCAAGGACATCAAGGATGCCATGATGATGGAAATGGTCAGGATTGGGGAACAGCAGCTGGTAGGGGAAGTGGTCAAGCTCTATGATGGATTGGCCACCGTCCAGGTGTATGAGGATGCCACCGGTATCTGCCCCGGTGACAACGTCTACGGAAGTGGCATGAGCTTGAGTGTCGAGCTGGCTCCCGGGCTCATTGGAACCATATATGATGGAATTCAGCGACCTTTGGAGAAGTTGATGGAGGCCAGTGGTGCTTTCATCTCCCGTGGACTCTCCTATGATGCAGTCGACCATGAAAAGAAGTGGGAGTTTGTTCCCTCTGTAGAGCAGGGTGCGGTGGTTCATGCAGGGATGGTGATTGGCACCGTACAAGAGACCAGCAGGATACAGCACCGCATTCTTGTCCCTCCCCACGTAGCGGAAGCAACCATCGCAAACATTGCTCCAACGGGTACGTTCACGGTTGACGAGGAGATTGCAACCATTGTCTTGCCGGAGGGAAAGCAGCAATCATTGACCATGCTCCAGAAGTGGCCGATCAGAGTACCCAGGCCGATCTCCAGCCGACTTGCCTTGAAACAACCGCTGGTTACCGGGCTCAGGGTCATCGATACCCTCTTCCCTCTTGCAAAGGGAGGAACGGTGGCCATTCCCGGAGGATTCGGCACTGGAAAAACCATGACCCAGCACTCCATTGCCCAGTGGTGTGATGCTGATATCATTGTGTATATCGGATGTGGAGAACGAGGCAACGAGATGACCGACGTACTGAGGGAGTTTCCGCTTTTGGTGGATCCCCGTACCGGTCAGTCCCTGATGGAACGTACCATCTTGATAGCCAATACCTCCAATATGCCGGTAAGTGCACGTGAGGCGAGTATCTATACCGGGATCACCATGGCCGAGTACTATCGTGACCAGGGCTACCATGTAGCAATTATGGCAGACTCTACCAGTCGTTGGGCTGAGGCTCTGAGGGAGCTTAGTGGACGTATGGAGGAGATGCCGGCAGAGGAGGGCTTCCCAGCCTATCTGCCAACCCGTATTGCCCAATTTTACGAGCGTGCGGGATTCATGCGCAATCTCTCAGGCAGTGAAGGTTCTGTCTCCATCATTGGAGCGGTCAGTCCTCCTGGAGGTGACTTCTCTGAACCGGTCACCCAGCATACCAAGCGGTTTGTGCGTTGTTTCTGGGGGCTCGACAGACAGTTGGCCAGTAGCCGTCACTATCCGGCTATCAGCTGGCTCGATTCATACAGTGAGTATTTGAGTGATGTGAAGCAGTGGTGGAATGACCACAGTGATGGCGCTTGGCATGAACACCGCCAGCGGATCATGGACCTCTTGCAGAAAGAGGTTCGCCTTCAGCAGATCGTCAAGCTTGTTGGTCCAGATGCATTGCCTGATACCCAGAACTTCATCTTGGAAGTATGTTCCCTCTTCAAGACTGCCTTCCTGCAGCAGAATGCCTTTGACGAGGTCGACCGCTACTGCTCAGTCGAGAAACAGGTAAAGATGCTCTCTGTTATTTTAGCCTACTATGAAAAGGGCTTGGAGGCGATCAACAAGGGCGTTCCCATGGTGAAGGTCAGAAGGCTGCGCGCTGTCCAGGAGATGGCGAGGATGCGTCTGAATGTAAAGGGAGATGAACTGGATCAGATTGATATGATCCAACTTCGTCTTGAGCGTTCCATCGCCCAGATCGGAGGAATCTATGAGGACTAAAGCAGAAACCTTAATGGCCCAAAGTGATCGTAGGCTGCTCAGCGGTAGGGAGTACCGTGGGGCAAGCAGGATCGATGGGCCACTGGTCTATATGAGAAATACTCACCCAGTTGGATTTGGTGAGTTGGTGGAGGTGATCACCCCAGACGGTTCCAGACGCTCAGGACAGGTGCTTGATACCAGTGACGAAGCTGTTGTGGTACAGGTTTTTGAGGGGACCGACAACCTCACCTTGCCCGGTACAGGGATGCGTTTCATGGGTGAACCCTTGACGCTTCCCGTCAGTGAACAGATGCTGGGCAGGGTCATGAATGGGCTGGGAAAGAGCCGTGATGGATCTGGAACGGTCCACGGGTTTGCTGAGAAAGATGTAAACGGTGAACCGATCAACCCAACTGCTCGTGAATACCCCAGGGATTTCATCCAGACCGGTATCTCTGTAATTGATGGGATGACAACCCTGATCCAGGGCCAGAAACTCCCCATCTTCAGTGGGAATGGGTTGGACCACAACCAACTTGCCGCCCAGATTGCCAGACAGGCAAAGGTACGCGGCAGTGAGGGAGACTTCTGTATTGTCTTTGCAGCAATGGGAGTCAAGTATGATGTGGCACGCTTCTTCATTGACAGCTTTGAGGAGACCGGTGTTCTGGATAATGTCGCACTCTTCCTCTCTCTGGCGGATGACCCATCCATTGAGCGTACGATTACTCCCAAGACCGCATTGACCCTTGCTGAGCATCTTGCCTTTGACAAGGGGAAACAGGTATTGGTCATCATGACCGACATGACCAACTACTGTGAGTCACTTCGTGAAATCGGCACCATGCGTGGGGAAATTCCTTCCAGAAAAGGGTATCCTGGGTACTTGTACTCAAATTTGGCTGAACTCTATGAACGATCAGGAAAGATCAGCGGTCGCTCTGGGTCTATTACCCAGCTCCCCATTCTCTCCATGCCAAACGATGACATCAGTCATCCTGTACCTGACTTGACCGGCTATATAACAGAAGGGCAGATAGTCTTTGAGCGTGGCATGCAGGCCAGGGGAATCTATCCCCCCATAAACTGCCTTCCCTCCCTCTCCCGACTGATGAAAGATGGTATTGGAGACGGAATGACGAGAGATGACCATCCCCACCTCGCCAACCAGCTCTTTGCCTCCTACAGCCATGTGAAGGACGTCCAGAACCTTGCTTCGGTTATCGGGGAGGAGGAGCTCACTACGCTCGACCAACAGTACCTGGAGTTTGGTACCTTCTTTGAGAAACGGTTTGTGAACCAAGGGTTTGACGAGGATAGAAGCATCGAACAGACACTCGATCTTGGTTGGGAGGCGCTCAGCAAGTTGCCTTCAGAGGAGCTGCAACGCCTGAGTGATGAGGAGATTGCCGAGCATTACGGCAGATAGGAGGAGTTTTGAATACCACACTTGCTCCTACCAGGAGTAATCTGCTGAAATTGAGTGATGATCTCAAGTTTGCCCAACTCGGTCATGAGCTGCTGGACCAAAAACGATCCATTCTTGTGGTAGAGCTGCTCACCCTTGTGGATCAGGCGGTTGACTATGAGGGGAGAGTGGTGCATGCCCTGAGTGAGGCTCAGAGCTCGCTCACCGACGCCATTATGCAGATGGGAAGGCTCAGGGTGGGGAACCTCGCCGGAGCTGTCACTATCGATTACTCCATTGAGCTGGGGTCAAGACGGGTGATGGGTGTTACCGTGCCAAAGGTCGAGACCTCTTTCAGTGACCACAGTCCCTACTTCAGCAGTGAGGATACCAGCATCCTCAGCGAGCTTTCGCTTGATCGATACCGCACAACACTGCAGTTGATGGGGCGTCTTGCTGAATTGAAAGTATCTATCATGAGACTGGCAAGGGAAGTGAAGAAGACCATCAAGAAGGTGAATGCACTTGAGAAGATTGTGATTCCTGAGAACAAAGAGACCATTGCCTGGATGCGATCAAGAATCGAGGAACAGGAAAGGGAGAACTTCATACTCCTCAAGGTAGTAAAGGATAGAATGGAGGGTGCCAAAGCTGAGGTTCAGGCTTTGACCACTTCAAGAGATGATGATACGATGAATTCACAGGGAGGTTTGCATGGGAGTTCCGTTTAAGCAGATCGTCGTGTATCTCGATGGTTCTGAGAGTTCGATGACAGCCATAATGTATGGCATTAAGCTTGCCAAGGAACAAGATGCGAAACTGACTGCCGTCTATGTGGTAAATACCAGGGCCTTGAGTGAACTGGTAAAAGCCGGGATCTTTGTGACGGTGGAACGTGATGAGTATCAGAGAGACCTGCAACTGGATGCCGATCGTTATTTGCGGCATGCCTCTCGACTTGCCCAGCAAAAGCAGATCGCAATTGAGACAGTCAAGCTGGAGGGAACGGTACACGTGGTGATGAAGGAACTTCTCAAGTCCTCAAAAGCTGATCTTTTGGTACTTGGTGGAATTACCGATATCCGTTCCAGACGTGAGGAGCTTGCCAGTGAGACTGATCGGATGATGCGTACTTCCCCTTGCCCTGTACTGGTGGTCAGGGATGATGATGATATCTGGCTGGAGTTTGAAGCATAAGGAGCTTTGCATGAATGTACTGGATGTATTGGACAGGAATTTGGTAAAAGTGCCCCTCATGCACACCGATAAACAAGGTGTGATCACAGAACTTGTTGAGGTAATGGCGAAAGCCAAGGGGTACTCTTCCGAGCAGTTTGAGGCTGTATTGAATGCTGTCCTTGACAGAGAGAGCCTGGGATCGACCGGAATCGGGAATGGAATAGCTATTCCCCATGCCAAGAGTGATGTTGTTGAACATGTCTCCCTGGTTGTGGGTATCAGCAGGCTACCTGTGGAGTTTGATGCTCCTGATGGCCAAAAGAGCAGAATCTTCTTTTTGGTGCTTGCACCTTCTGGGGAAGCATCTGCTCATGTGGAGTTGCTTGCCTCCATCGCACGAAGCTGTACCAGCCAGGTCTTCAGAAGAATGCTGGAACAGGCACGCGACAGTGAAGAGGTAGTGCGTCTTTTTATGGAGTAAAAAGAAGGGAACAGCACCATCGTTCAAGAGAGCACGCTCCTCAGTGGGGGGTGCTTTATTGTGTCCTCTGGACTTTTCCCCACTTCCATCCTATGGTGGGGTATCTCATTGTGTAACGAGGTTCTCATGGACGCCTTTTCATCTTCTGAGCAGAGATTGCTGGCAGATTGCCAAGTGCTGCTTGATACCCATGATGCATCACTTGCATCTCTACTCAAAGACCGGATACGTGACCTCCAGGCACTCATGGATATTGTGGAGCGTTCAGGGTCGTTGAACTCTGATATGGGTATAACGGGTCAAATTCGCAACTGGAAGACACTTGCTGCCAAATTGACCAACCAAGGGGTTGAGGAGGTTGTCAATCTTCCGGTGAAGGCATCCCTGGGGAGATCCCACTCGATAGCCAAGTTGCATCTCTATGGATTGCTTTTGAAACTGGCCACCCATACACCCTATCTGGCTTCCCAGAGGGAGCAGATACTGAAGCAGTACCATATCATGCTCTTCTCCTTGATGGCTGAGGATCTCTATATCTCAATTATCGCGGAGAGCACAGGGCAGGAGGTGTGGGCATTGCGGGCAAGACGTGAGTTGATTGAAATGTGGGATAATCGCTCGAAGGCGGATATTGCGGTATTTGCTCCATTGCTTCAGCAACTCTGGGAGGCGAGAAACACCTTGGTTCCGGTACTGGGGACCTTACTTGGAACAGTTGAGCTGATGCAACTCTCCCTGCAATTGAGTGAGACGTGGCAAGCGTTCCTTCTCAGGTACGGAAAACAGGAACAAGTGGTGCTTGCTCTGGATGAGTTCCTGTTCTCACTGAGTTACGAGCAACAGAAAAAACTGGAGAGTTGGATGGAAGCACATGGTACCACCTTGGTCCATAGGGATAGGGTGGCCGACATCCTGAACTTGCGACAAAATCAGCGCCTTGAAGGACTTGATGATGATGCGTTGCCCGTCATCAAGCTGTATCGTTCATTCCTCAGGAGAAATACGCTGGCAAGAGTGCGGAGGGACTCTGACAGGAAAGGACCCCACCGCACTCTTGAACAGCTTCTATTGCTTTTTCTCTGGGAGCAGCAATCCTAGCCTTTATTGGCGTTGCTGTAGATATCCTTGATCTCCTTTGCGCCAAGTACGAGGAAGTTGCCCAAAGTTCGTTTTCCATAGAACGTGGCCTTTTCGGTCATCTCATCTATCTGTTCCTCAGTAGGTGAAATCCCCAATTCCCGGAAATTCGTCGGCATGTTGATGCTCTTGAAGAATGCACCTGTCTGCTCGATTGCCGTCAAGGCATCAGAGAGGTCATCACCAGTTCTCTCGAGAGAGAAGACTGCCTGCCCAAACTGGGCAAACCGTTCAGGTTTCTGCTTATAGACATACCGTGCCCAGCTGTCCCAGATTGCTGCAAGTCCTGCGCCGTGGGCAACATCGAACATTCCCCCCATCTCATGCTCCAACTGGTGGGGTGCCCAGTCTCCACGTGCTCCATTTCCAGCTCCGGTCAGTCCATTGTGGGAGAGGCTGCTTGCCCACATGATATTCGCCCGGGCATCATAGTTGTTTGGGTCGTCTTTCAGGATTAGGGCAGATTCCACGACAGTCTTCAGTAACCCTTCTGCAATTCGGTCAGTAAGAAGCATGGTATCTTCGAGAATGAAGTACCGTTCCATGGTATGCATCATGATGTCAGCTGCCCCGCACATGGTCTGGTAGGTGGGCAGGGTATAGGTGAGTGCGGGATTCATAATCGCAAATTTGGGGCGGGAAGCGTCATTGTTTGCTCCTCGCTTGAGATTTCCTTCCTCGTTTGTAATGACCGAGGAGTTGCTCATTTCGCTACCGGCTGCGGCAATGGTCAAGACACACCCTACCGGGTAGCATCCTTGGATCTGTCGCGTCTGGTCGTAGAAGTCCCAAACCTCTCCTTCATGGTAGAGTCCATACCCTATTGCTTTCGCGGAGTCGATGACTGAACCGCCACCCACAGCGAGCAAAAAGTCGACGCCTTCTTTCTTGCAAAGATCAATACCTTCATGTACCTTGCTGAGCCGTGGGTTGGGAACAACCCCTCCCAGCTCGACATAGCTGATTCCTACCTCCTCGAGCGATGCCTTGATACGATCGAGCAATCCACTTCTCTTCGCACTCTCTGACCCATAATGGAGTAGGACCTTCTTGCAGCCTTGTTCTTTCACCAGGCTTCCGACTTGCTTCTCAGTCTCTTTTCCAAAGACAACACGGGTAGGGGTATAATACGTAAATTCTGATGTCATGATTCCTCCAATCAATATCCGAGACTCTCACCGATGATGAGAACCTTCATTCTTCCTGGTATCTGCTGATGGCTGAATACCACATAGTTCGAGCAAATGGTGTGCTCGCAGGCACCTGCTGCGAGCGCCATGAGATTTCTTTCATCACAATGGGGGTTGATGCACCTCCCCTGTTCAATACAGAAGGCTCCTGTGTCCAGTCGTCTTGCATTGGTAGGGGCAGCAATTTCCTTGACCCTGAGAATGGCACTTACCAAATCAGGAACAATCTTGTCCCAGGATACCAAGAGAATCACCTGTTTGGGGCCGTAGAGAAGGGCAGCCACGCGGTTGCTGGTTCCATCTACACAATAGAGTTCCCCATGTTCGGTAACTGCATTGGCGCTGGCTAGGTAGGTGTCTACAAAGAAACTCTTGTGCAACACCTCCGTTACCCCTTCCTTGTCCAGTCCCGCTTCATAGCGGTCGTAGAACGTGTAATCACCGCTTCTCAAAAACTCCAGGACACCTGTTTCCTTGAGTGTGATTGAACCTCCAACTGCAACGCTCTGCCCTTTGTCCATCAACTGGGAGAGTGTTGGCAATACATCCTTTGATGATGAGAGGAAGTGGGCTTCGATATTATTTTTTTCGAGGGCTTTGATGGTCCTCTCAACCTGTAATGTACGATTTGTTTGCAAATGAGCATCCATAGGCTTTCTCCCTTTTGATTAGGATACCCAATCACGCTTTTCATTACAAGGTGCGGTAGATTTTCTTTAGTTATTGCGTCCTCGATCCAACAGTCGTATGGTACTAGTAGAGAGGTACTCACGATGCATATAACGTTTTATGGAGCAGCGCAACAGGTTACCGGCAGTTGTACCTTGGTAGAGGTGAACGGCAAGTATCTTCTTGTCGATTGCGGTCTTCCCCAAGGAAACGATGAGAAAGAATCGGGAATGCAGCTTCCCTTTGATGCACATGCGATTGACTATGTGTTTCTCACCCACGCCCATATTGATCACAGTGGAAGAATTCCCTTGCTGGTCAAGGAGGGTTTTACAGGGAAAATATTCACCACTTCAGCTACGGTGGATCTCTGTGAGATCATGCTTGCAGACAGTGGTCATATTCATGAAATGGAAGCTGAGTGGAAAAACCGAAAAGCCAGGCGGGCGGGAAAGAGAGGTGTGGATCCTCTGTATACAGTGAATGATGCCAAGGATTCGATGCAATACTTTTCTCCCTGCGAGTACGAGAAGATTTGTGAAATAGATGATGGTATCAAGGTACGGTTCAATGATGCTGGACACCTCTTGGGATCATCCTCGATTGAACTCTGGTTGACTGAAGGGAACGAGCATCGCAAATTGGTCTTCTCCGGAGATATCGGTAATTTCGACCAACCCCTGATCAAGGACCCTGACTACATAGACACCGCTGATTTCGTGGTAATGGAGTCAACCTATGGCAACAGGGTGCATAAGAAGCCAGAGAATGCAGTAGGCAGCTCAGTTCCAACTCAGGTACGGGCCCAGGAGCTTGCTGATATCATAGAGCGGACCTTCAAGCGGGGTGGGAATGTCATTATTCCCTCCTTTGCAGTGGGAAGAACGCAGGAAATGCTCTATCTCTTGCGTGTCATCATTGAGAAGAAGCTTTGCCCATCCATCACTGAGATTCCTGTATTTGTAGATAGTCCGCTCTCGGTGAAGGCAACTCATGTATTTGCTGGAAATCTGTTTGGTTATATGGATGAAGAGACCATGGAGCTGGTGAATAAAGGAATTAACCCGATTCTCTTCCCTTCTTTGGTGACCATCACTGATGTGGAGGGTTCAAAGGCCCTGAACAGGCGCAAGGAGAGTTGTGTAATCATCAGCTCCAGTGGCATGTGTGAAGCTGGCAGGATCAAGCACCACCTCAAGCACAATTTGTGGAGAAGTGAGTGCACGATTCTTTTCAGTGGATATCAGGCAGGGGGAACATTGGGGCGTTCCATTCTTGATGGAGCACGTCATGTCACCATCTTCGGTGAACAGATAGATGTACGTTGTGAGGTGGAGGAACTGCATGGCATAAGTGGTCACGCCGACCAAGAAGGCTTGGTGAAGTGGCTCACCAGTTTTAAAAAGGAGCCAAAGAGAGCTTTCATTGTCCATGGAGACAAGGAGGTGGCTCCTTGGTTTGCCTCCTATGTTTCAAGAGCCTTGGGGATCAAGGCCTATGCTCCCAAGGTGTTTGATCGTTTCGATCTTTTGCAGGAGGATACACTACCCCTGGCTGAGCCTGCACAGGAGATACTGCTTCCCTATCTCAGGGAGCTTGCTGAGGCGCTGGATGAGCTTAAGAAACAGGAAGGAAATCTTCTTTCAGTGGTGAATCGGATGAAGCAGGCTGGAAGTGACCATACAATGGATGAGAAGCGGGCACTCAGGCTTACCAATGCAATGAATCGCCTCGCCAGTGATCTGGAGTATCTGAAGATCAAATGGGGAGCTGATGCTGATTAATTAAGTTGTTTCCCAAAGACAGACCCCCAGTTCTGTTGTTCGAGAATGGTAAATCCCATTCTTTCGTAAAATCCGTAGGCACGGGTATTTCGGCCGTCCACCCCAAGGTGGATGCCTGAAATACCCTTTTTTTGTACAGCTTGGAAAAAGGTCTCCATGAGACTCTTGCCCAATCCTCTTCCTTGCAGGTGGGGAAGTAAGTCGATGTGAAGGTGAGCTGGATATCCGAGATTTTGCCACATACCTTGTCCTGGTCCCTTCAGCAGTGTCTTGATCACTGACTCCTCAGCCTCACTCTTGTACTCTCCTTGGTGCTTGTAATGCTCCTGTAGCGGTGGTAGCCAAGTTTCCTGCATCCAAGTGCTGAAGGATGCAGTATCACTTGTGCCTACTATATACCCTGAAGGAGTCCCATTTTCATCCAGGGCTACGAAACAAAGATCAGGCTCATAAAAGTAGTAGGGTGCAGCATAGTAATGACCGACACAAAGACCGTCATGGAAATAGGGCGTACCATCAAGGCCCGAAAATGCAGTCTTGAGGGCAATTGAATATAGATAGGGTATATCTTGAGGAAGTGCATTTCTTAGGTTTTGCATAGTGTATGTTCCTTTCGATTTCTACCATACTGCTATTTTGTGTTTTTCTCAATATGAAATATATTTTCTTTAATAGCTGTAAGTTAGACTTTAAGTACAAATTTTATTTAAAAAGTGCTGGACAAAAGTGGAAATAGGGTTTAATATCCCACCTTGTTCGGCAACGAGAACACAGACTGATTCAGATCACCAAGTATCGCTCGATACTTGACGAAAAGAGAATATGTCGGCTACTCTGAAAGAACGCCCCCTTACAGAGGGGATGGAAAAATTTGGTGTGTGATTACTGGATTTTCCATGATTATTGACAAGTATAGCGCAGGGAAGGATAGAGAGATTGGAACAGTGGAAGACCACCAAGATGGGCTTCCCAGTCAATTCAAGGAATGATGAACGATAGTATAAAAGCTACGTTCGTTGCGAGAATTACAGGGAGAACTTGAAAGTAGAAGTAAGCCGGGCCCTCGGGCCCGGAAATGCTATAACGGAG
>JBFWKK010000039.1:0-26007 GCA_050252715.1 Sphaerochaeta sp.
ATTCTGAGGGCAACATGATATAGTGCATCTAGGGCTGTCTTCCTTTTCTGTTGAGTGTGGTAACTAAACATTATAGGGACGGCCCTTCTTTATGCAATCATCTTCAGATCCTCTGAAGTTCTCGATTCTCTATACTTTGTGACAGCTTTATCCAATCCCACAGGAAAAGTGATTGAACCTATTTTTATTACAGAACTACATTATCCATCCTAGCTTTCTGTAGCCGCAACCAGGTCACTCTTCAAGAGTAGCTTTACTAGCCAATAGTCACAAAAAACAATCTGTAAATTTTCATTACCCCTACTCAGTAAAGGAATTATTTAGTCAGTATTTTTCAACCTATGCTTTTTTAATCTGATCAAAGAAGCTAAACATGGCGCAAACAGCAAAGTCCATTTTGAATGAATGGCAACCTACAACAGCAAGGAACAATGATTGAGACTCCCCTTTCTACAAAGTGAGGAATGCTTATGACAACACCTAACATATATTCAACTATGCCTAGTGCTATATTTCATAAATTGACCACTAGTAATGAATTCTTGTGACATATTTGCTAGTATAGCAATTCATTCTACTTTTTTTTAGGTGGTTGTAAATTTCGGAAGCGTCCCTGCATTGCGTATCCCCCCTGCCCGATGCACCAGGGAAGATTATGAACAAGACCTCGTAGGTGCTGCAGGGTCTCTACAATCTAGGAGAGTTTTGCCCGGTTTTTCTCTTGCAACTGCATGAGAAATCTCTGCTCATCTACAGGCCTACTGAAGAGATAGCCTTGATAGTAGTCGCAACCGATGATGGAGAGGAACTCCAATTGCTTTTCAGTCTCAACTCCCTCAGCAAGAACCACCGCCCCCATCTCCTTTGCCATCAGCAATACGGTTCGATAGATGGTGATGGACTCTGAATCTGGATACCGGGAGATGAAGGAACGGTCGATCTTGATCATATCTGCCGGCAGTTCCAAGAGATAGGAAAGCGAGCTGAAGCCAGTTCCAAAGTCATCGATGGCAAGAGAGATCCCATTGCTATGCAGTCTCTCCATAATTGCTGTAGTGTTGCTCAAGCTCTCCACTGCAGTATGCTCGGTCAACTCAACGGCCATCATGGAGATGGGAATATGAAGCCTCTTCAGTTCGCTGACCAAGAGATCGGTGAGGTGGGTATTTCCCAGTTCATCGGCACTGAGGTTTATCGACAAGGTAAAGGCAGGGCTGTGGTTCTCCAAGAGCCGACGATGGGTATGCAGGAAGGTGATCGCTTGCTCTATCACAAATTTTCCGAGCAATTCTGTCAATGAAAGCTCATGGATAAGAGGAAGAAACTCATCAGGGAAAATGGAACCTAGCTCAGGATGGTTCCACCTGATGAGAGCCTCTGCCCCAACAATGACACCACTCTTAACCGATACCTGTGGCTGGTAGACAAGGTAGAGCTGGTCAGTCTCAAAAACATGAACAAGAGCTTCACGGATCATCTTTTTTCTCTGATAATGCATTGCTACTTTCTCTGAGTAAAAGAGGTAGCCATGATCATTTGTGGGGGTTGCCATGTGCATCGCCACAGCAGCATCCGATACCAATGCATAGAGATTGGCGCTTGGTTCCGGGTAGAGAGAGATCCCCACGGAAATATTGAGGGAGAGGGAGAGCTGCCCAAAAAGATACGGAAGGTGGAACCCTGCAAGAAGTGACGCTACTACCCGTTCAATCTCAGATACACTACTGGTAGTGCGTACAAAGACCAAGTAGGAATCGAAGCTGGAGGAGAGAATGGGGACAACGGTACCAACCACTTTTGCCAAGGTGGTAGCAAATCTATTGGAAAAAACTACCCGCTCTCGTTGATTAAGCCGCATCCCAATCTCTTTACTGTTAAGGAAGTGGACCATAAGACACACATATTGCTGTGAATCCTTAGGCAGTTGTAGGGTCTTGGCAAAACACTGCTCATAGGTGAGTTGGTGTTCCTTGCAGTGCTCCAGCAACTCCATGGTTTCCCAAATTGAAGGACTGTATATCTCGATAGTATGCTTCTCTTGCCCCCGCTTGCCTCCTACCTGTGCAGTGTGCATTGCACAAAGAGTCCTGTGGTTCTCCTTGTGAAACACCCACACAGGTTGGCTCATCTCAGTATTTGAGAGCTGGAAAGAAGGAAGTCCAAAGCGAAGTGAAGTGGCTCGCTTACCTTTCAACCTATCCTGCGTATCACCGATCAACTCCTCAAATGCTTGGTTGCAAAAGGTGAGACGTCCCTCCATGTCATACACCACCACACCATTGGTGGCATAATCGGCGATTAAGCTGCTGATACGCAATTGTTGCTTGTCCTGTGCCCGGATCTGCATGATCACCACAGCGGCTGCTCCAATCAGCAGCAATCCAAGAGAAAGAAAGTATTTCACTGCAGGGTGACTTAAGAGAAAATCCTCGGTCAGCAACGACAACTGGCTTCTCTCATAACTGCTGACAACAGTCCACAACCAATTCGGAGAGGTTGAATAGAAGAGTTTCTCATTACTTCTGGGATAGATTGCTTGGAATGTGTACGCTTTTCTATCGGATACATAGGATCCGAGTACTTCCCTGCTCAGAAAATCCTGGATTGCCGGTTCTTCCCGGAAGAGGTTCCTCCCCTCGGGGTAGAGAGAGGAGCAGCCCCTCTCTCCTACCAGGACTACACGTCCTTGGTGATCAATGACCTGGAAGTCCAGATCCTTCATCAAGGAGGACTGGTAGACAGAGAGGAATGAAAAGAGATAACAGGCGTCGAAGTCAATTGCAATAATCCCCAGTATGCGAGAACCCTGGTAGATGGGAAGCGCAAGGGTCAGCATAGGATTCCCTTCCCTTTGAAGCGTTATTGGCGAGATATACAGCACACCTGGAGCAAGCTCTCTTGTCTGAGTGTACACTTCACTCAAGCCCAGATAAGTGGGGGTGGATTGGTCCATGAGTGCAACAGAGCGAGAAGCATCAGTATCGGCTTGCGCCAATAGAATCCCTGTATTGTCGATAAGTCTCTGATGAAGAATATACGCTTTCTGGGAGCTGATCCGTACCAGAAGGTTTGCTACTTCGTTCAAGGTAGCTTCCCCCGGTTGTTCCCTGTAGGCACGCATTTCATTGGAGTTGTGCACAACCAACAGGTCGGAGGCAAACTGGGTAAAGGCATTCTCTATTTGGTTGGAGATGACAAGGGTTCCACGCTCTTGCTCAGCCTGGATACGCAGTGCTACTTGTTCACGCAAAGACGTTTCATACCCATCCATTAAAAAATGGATAATGAAAATCACTGGCAGTACAAACACCAGGATGTACCGCACAATATTCGTTACGGTCTTGCGTTGCAATTGCATCGCTTCTCCTTCCAAGTACATAGTAAGCCTACCACAGGCAAATCTAAAGAAAAAGAGAAACAACGACACATACCCCACAATTTGTGATCACATATTCACAATGAGGTGACTAATTATGGCTCAGAGCAAGGCCTTGCCTCCAACGCTCCCGCTTTTCCTGATAAGCCAGTGTGTATGCGGCGCTGGTTGATGGCATGCTTGAAAAAGAGACTGAATCTGGCGCATATCCAATAAGACGACGATAAAACTCCTCTGCTTTCTTCCCATTGAAGAGAACGCGCTCGATGGCAGGATGTTCTGCAAAGAAGTTGGAAAAATCATTGGGGATTGCTGTGGTGAACGCTGAATCAGCAGAGCCCTTGCGTACGAAGGCATAGAGGACATCCCAGAGTGCTACGTCGTGTGAAAGCAGGAGATTCCACTTCTGTTCATAGCTTTCAATCTCCCCTCCCAGAAGGTCGCTCATGATCGGCCAGAATGCATTTCGCTCATGTCCATAGTACTGCTGTTTCAAGGCAGAGCGGACACTGGGGCCTGTACCAAGGATCAGGATACGACTGCGGGAAGTTTCAATTGGCGGGAAACCGTACAACATAAGGGCTCCTCTCTTGTAGAGGCCATTCTATCGGCCAGATGATGTCCCGTCAATTGTACAGATTGTCAAGACATGATAGGCTGGTTCATCATGGACAGCAATCTTATTGTCGGGCAATTGCTCGCACTCCTCACCGCAGCATGTTGGGCTCAGAACTCCATCATCTACCGTCATCTTGGCAGAAAAGTAGGATCTGATGCAGTTGCCCACATCCGTATGTGGCTGGCATTGCCTGCAATCCTCTTGTTGACCTTTGCGGTAGAAGGTATCTGGTTCCCTCTTTCACTCGCTCCACAAACCTACTTTTTCCTTTTCGCCAGTGGAGCCATAGGCTATTTCATCACTGACAAGTTATTGTTCCAGGCCTACGTCCTGTTAGGGAGCAGAGAGTCGATGGTCATCATGACGCTCTCCCCGGTAGTCACTGCCGTCTTTGGATTTCTGCTCTTCAGTGAACGCCTGAACAGCATACAGATCCTTGGTATCCTTACCACCATCGCTGGAGTGCTCATGATGGTACTGCTTGACAAAAAGCCCATGCTGGCTCAAAAGGAGCAGAAGGATCGATCCACCGGCCTACTCTTTGCGATCCTTGCATCAGTGCTCCAGTCACTCTCATTCCTTCTTGCAAAGCTTGCACTCGATGAGGCTGGACCTGTTTCCACGAATCTGTTACGCAATCTTGGTGGCCTGTCGCTCTTTGTGGTGTATAACTTTTTCATAAAGAAAAACGGGACACGACATTTCTCCCTCATCAAGAAACCCCGTATTCTGCTCCTGCTTCTCTTTGCAGCACTTGCTGGTCCGGTGCTGGGAATGACAAGCCAGATGAAGGCATTCACCTTGGCCCCGGTCGGTATCGTTACTACCATCACACAAGTCAGCCCCATTCTCCTGCTCCCCTTTGACCGCTTCATTCTACACAAGAAGGTAACCCCACCAAGCTTGTTGGGGACCTTGCTCTCAATCGCTGGGGTGGCTGTTCTCTTTCTTGCAGCCTAAAGCATCTTGCCTAGGAAACCACTTTTCGCTACGCTCAAGCTATGAATGTACTCTCGTTGGAATCAGTCTCGAAGACCCTCAAGGATGAACCACTCTTCAAGGATGTCAGTTTTGGATTGGAAGAAGGCGACCATGTTGCCCTGATCGGTCGTAACGGAGAGGGAAAATCCACCTTTCTGAAGATTCTTGCAGGGAGTATCGTCCCAGATAGTGGGACTATTGCCATGAAAAGTGACACCGATTTGGTGATGTTGGAGCAAGTGGTCCGTTTTAGTGAGCAAGAGACGGTTTCCTCCTATCTGTTTCATGGCAGTGGAAAAAGGATTGCTGCATGGAACGCGTATCACCATGCGGTATCTCATCCTGAAGACCAGGAAAATCTCATCAGGCAGAGCGAACAAATGGATGTCTATGACTGCTGGAACCTGGAGACTGACTACCAATCCATCCTGGGAGAGCTGGGCTTGTACGATATCCAACATACGAGGATGTCCACACTATCAGGGGGAATGCAGAAGAAGGTAGCAGTAGCACGTGTTCTTGCATCCCGCCCCACGATGATCCTGCTCGATGAGCCTACCAACCACCTTGACATCGAAACCATTGAGTGGCTCGAGTCATACTTGAAGGCAAGTTCAGCTACCATCATACTCGTTACCCACGACCGGTATTTTCTCGATACGGTTTGTTCTGCCATCCTGGAGATGGATGGAGGACAAGTCTATCTTCATCCCGGCTCCTTTGCAGATTACCTTGCAAGACGAGAGGAAAGAATAGAGCGCCTCCAGAAGGAGCAGGACCGGTTGAAGACCATTCTCAGAAGGGAATTGGCCTGGCTGCAACGGGGGCCAAAGGCTCGTACGGGAAAAGACAGCGGAAGAAAGGACCGCATCATGGCGATGCTTGAAATGGAAGCGACCGTCGGGGATCAAGCACAACGCTCCTTCCAGTCTACAGGAAGACGGTTGGGCAAGAAGATACTGGAGGCCAACCATCTAAGCAAATCCTATGGTGATGTGCAGGTCATCAAAGACTTCTCGTTCTCCTTCTCCAGAGGGAAGAAGATAGGGGTGGTAGGTCCCAACGGTAGTGGAAAAACCACCCTGCTCGATCTTCTCTGTGGACACTTGATCAGCGACACGGGATCTCTCGACATTGGGGTAAATACTGTCTTCGCCTACTATGACCAGACAGGCAGAAACCTGGAAAGTGAGAAAACCATCCTCGAGTATGTAGAGGAGATTGCAACCCAAGTAATTCTGGGGCCTTCCCAGATAGTGAGTGCAGCAAAATTTCTTGAGCTGTTCGGCTTTCCTGTGGCAATGCATAGGAGCACTATCGCTACCCTCTCCGGCGGAGAAAAACGAAGACTGTACCTGGTCTCCCGACTACTCTCCAATCCCAATTTTCTCCTGCTTGACGAACCTACCAATGATCTCGATCTTCCTACCATGGAGAATCTTGAGCAATATATTCAGGACTTTGAGGGATGCACCCTCATCGTGAGCCATGACCGTGCATTCCTTGACCTCACCTGTGATGAGCTCTTTGTCATCGAGGAGGGTGGAACGGTACGCTATGCATCCCAACGCTACAGCGATTGGAAGGAACAGAGACGTAAAGCTTCCCCTCAACGAGGAAAAGAAACAGAAAAGCCCCAGAGTTCAAGAGCACCTAGAGAAATACAACAAAAAGGCCTCTCCTACCGTGAAAAACAGGAGTTCAAGGCCCTTGAGGAACAGATGGAAGAACTGACAGAACACATAGAAAGCTTGGAAACGAGCTTTTCTCATGCAGAAACCACAGAAGCAGGTACGCTCGCAGAACGTACCCAGACGTATCATGAATTGCGTGAATTACTGAACACGAAAGAATTGAGGTGGTTGGAACTTGCAGAAAAAATCTAGGCATATTGTTACACTCGTCCTTGTTCTACTCCTTGCTTCGATTCCTGTTTCAGCAACCATCACATCCCTCTCCCTTGGAAAGAACAACGACTGGTATACCATGGGTCTTGGGCACAACCATGACGACGGGCTCTCATTTGGATCCACCGTTGAGGCAGAGTTCTCTTCCTCCCTTGTACTGCGTCTGCAAAGCGGGGGGTATACCGATCGACTTGTCTCAATGATGCGCTACGATGTTACCTCTCTTTCTGCATCCTATCCCTTCTCTTATCCGGCAGGAAAAACAGAGTTTACCTTCACCCCGAGCGTGGCTGTGGTGTCGAGTGGGAATCTTGGCTTTGAAAAAGCGCAGAATTTCTTGCATGGGCTGATCGACCGAGACCCGCTGATTCTCCCCTATACTACAGAGGAGGCAGCGTTTCATCCTGCACTTGGGGGACGTATTGCTCTTTCCTACATGTTGCCAGGACTTACCTTCGCGTTTGACCTCAACTATGAGTACGCACATCAGTGGGAGCAGGTGTTCAATGGCAATCTCTCGCTTCGTTTCGGTACCTACCTCTCCCTGCAGGTCGGCTACCTTTTCAGGAATACCAGCGATATCTGTCCAGTCCATCAGCTGATGGTTGACCGCTACCAAGGAGCCACCCTCTCCTACCAGTGGGATGGAGGATTGTTGCAAACGCAGTTTATCTCGTATCTGCAGACAGGTCGATCATTTGGAGGGTTCTCCCTAGACATTCTTTCACTAGGAAAGCCGAAGCAATTCCGTTATGCTGATTTTATTTTTTCCACCGGATTTCTCTACGATCTGAATGGACAACAGAACCGTCTGTTTTCATTTACGTATAAGAAATACAGTCTGGAAATTCGACACAAAAACGGGCCAATGTTCAATCATATGGAGGACCAGGACGATCGACTCAATGTGGGCTCCTATATGGTGGGATACACTTGGAGTACCCCCTTATTCCCCAATGTGGAGCCATATGCAAAATTGCTTGCTGGAGTACAGCGGTTCAACCTCCAAAAGGATTTCACTACGACGGTCATAGAATCTCTGCATCCGACCGTCGCGGTGGAAATAGGCATGAAAGGCCTGGGAATTCCTGGCTGGGTCATAGAGCGGCAAAACTACCGTCTGCGCTTCACCTCCACTTTGCAGTATGTTTTCAATGTTGGTACAATCGCTGAGATCGACCCCTATTTCTCCGAGCACACCGGTCCCTGGATTCTTATGACGGGAATCGTCATAGACGTGGAGCACGATCGAGAGGAGTAGGAAGCAGATCGAGAATTCCCTTCCCATCCAGTCCGATGGTAATACGCCAATCACTGGGACCGAAGAGGTAGGAGATACGTATGAAGGGCTGGAAGGAGAAGGAAGCTCCTCCCTGCACATAGTTTCCCGTCAAGGTCGCACCAAGTGCCCATGCATCTTCCCATAGAAGTGTCTGCTCAGATAGGTACCAGGCAGTTTGGAGGGTGAGTTCCAATCCCGCCTTGGTCACTCCTCCATAGAGCAGAGGCTGGTCAAACAAGCCCAAGGGCAGGAGATAGGAAGCAGAGAGACGCATCTTGGCATCTCCGTCCTTTGTTGGGGTGAAGGAGAAGAGCGGATAGCTGGTTCCAACACCATCTGACCCTGCAATGCCGGCTACAGAGAGACGAACCATGTGACGACCTTCAAACAGCCGTTTTTGGTGGCTGAAGCTCCCATAGAGAGCATACTGCTGTGAAGAAAAATCTCCATTGACCAAAACCTGTAGTCCTAATGCCGCATCACTCCTTTCAGGCCCATACAGGTCAATGCTGCGATAATCCTTGTCGATGACAGTCCCCCCCACTGTAAGGGTAGCACCACCTGCCCATGCGGTATAATCGGTGGTTAGGGAGATTGATGGCTGGATGGAGTATTGCACGATGGTGTCATAACCGGCATGGTAATACAGCGGTACTGCGATGGTGCTGGAGAGCGTGCTCAGATACCGCCCATCACTGTTGTCGTAGGTATTGATATCTCCGGCAACCTGGAGTGAGTAGTTTCCCCCTGCCCACTGATAGGTTGCAGTTGCGATTGGACGCATTCCTTGTAGGGAGTATCCAACACTTCCGATCAGGCTCTTTCTTCTCAGGTTGCTGGTCGCATGGAAATAGATGCCTGGCTGTATGTTGTTTCCTTCCACGAAGGGAAAGGGAAGAAAGAGATTGTGTTTCAATCGGTCCTTGTAGGGCGCAACCTCATACTTGTTGTCGATGCTTTCTTCATCCTCATGGATTGCTTGCTCAGAAAACTGGGCTGGTTCATTCTTCATCTTTTCCAGCGATACAGATTTGAGGGCAATCCCTTCAGTGGTGTAGGTTTCATAGACCAGTAAATCGTCAATGATCCCAGCGGAGAAGACACCATTCGGGTCTGTGTGAATCTTTCTTATCCTACCCTCTCCTTTTTCTATTCGATACACACTGTAAAGGCCTTCATGTTCACCCACAAAGAGAATTGATCCATCTTGAGTAAAACGTGGAGCTCTTAGTTCATCATGTGTGGGTCCTACCAGGGTCTGTACCTTGTTATCCTGATCAAGCAGCTTGATCGAAGAGTTCCCCTCCTCCAAGGCAAGAAAGAGTATCTGGGAGCCGTCATAGGAAAGGGATGGTTCAAGAAGGCTTACCCGCTCTTCTGCATAGAGCGGTTCAATGGTTCCATCGGCAAGATCCACTTCCACCAGATCGTAGTAGGGCCCATTGATGAAGGAGGCCACTGCGCGTTTCCCATCCATACTCAGGGCAGGATGAACCAGACGTGATTGCACCCACAGAGGCCTTGACTTCCCCTCTTCCAAATCCAGTAGATAGAGGTCACTGTAACTGACCATTGCAAGGGAGATGCTTGAAGGATCAGTTGGGTCGCTTGATGCAACGGCAAGAAGAGCCTTCTCGTCAGAAAAGGCTATGGATGATCTCCCAGAGACAGGGACAGCCATGAGTTTTTCAGGTGCCTCTCCCTCTCTGTAGCGATAGATTGCTGAGCCGTCATAGGGGCTCTCTCTGAGTCCTACAACACCAAGATCCACAGAGCTGGGAAGGTAGGAGTTTCCCTGCCCTTTTCTACTGATCATAGTACCTTGCACTGGATCCTCAGAGCTTGCATGCTCTTCCAATGCAAAGGTGAAGATCTCCTTGGCGGAGTACCCGGTCACCTTGCGAAATGCCGGAGACAGGCCGAAGAACGGGAATGCTGCAAATTTCTTATTTATCGTGTTGAATGCTTCAACGCCATAGGTCTTTATCAGATAGTCGACCATTAGGTAGCCGGTGACATAGATTCTTCCTGAGGGGGCAAATGGACCATTGTATGCGCCCTGAGCCAGACTCCATATAGAGTCTTCTGTTACCGGTACTTGGTAGGTGAGGGCAAAGGAGAGCGAGTCTCCCCTGCCTCCTTCAGCAAATTTTGTCTCTGTATGGGTGGTTATCCCTTCAATCCACCACCCTGGCATGAATACAGTGCTGAAAGCTCGCACTCCAGGGCCCAGGAAATCCAGGACTTTTGCAGGGCCTACCTTTGCATTGAGGTGGAGATAGTGGGTCAACTCATGGGTATAGAGACTACGTAACCAGCTTACTGTACGGGAACCGAGAAAGCGGTTATCGGGACTGGTGATGTAGAGATAGATGGAAGCTGGAAAGGGTGCATAGTAACCGTTTGCAAAAGCGGTCTTGCCTGCAAGTACCACAGGGACTTTTTCCTTCCCTTCATACGATAGATACGATGCAAGGTTCTCGTATACTTCATCGGCAAAAGAGGCAATCTCCTGGGCATACACCTGATCCGGTTCTTCAAAGATGATGGTGGTATGGATGGTCTCGATCTGCCTGTAGTCAGAGGCTGAGAGGGAAAGGGGAAGAAACAAAAGAAGTATCAAGACAAACTTACGCATCAGAAGCATTCCTTTAAAGGTGTTTGTTGCTACTGTACAATACAAAAAAAGGCACGTAAACAAACAAAGTCACTATTCCGTGAAGATAGAAAATAACGAGAGAGGATAGAGAACCGTATAAACAGCATCCATCCTCTCCCCTTTGCAGCAATCCTTAAACTCTCTAAAACTACATGTACTCAATTATTTCACTATAATTTAATTCTTTCCCGTTCAATTCAACGGTTGTCGTGTCAGGGCCCTCCTCGTAGGGTCCAGCCATATATACCTCAATTTCAGCTGAACCATTAGGTATGTTACTACCTGATACTGTTATATTGTAGGTTATGCTAATTCGAGGATTACCGGTAGGTTCATCACCCTCTCCCCACAACTCTGCATAGGTACCTCCTGTAAAGCTGACACTTCCCTCGATTGTTGTGCCTGCAGTAATGAACTGGAGACTCTCCAAACTTGACTCAATGTCATAAATGTCTGCAGATGTTAACGTATAGTCAAAAGATAAAGTAGTAATATTCTCATCAGTAGGTTCTGGGATATAGGATGTTGCATACAGAGACTCGGCAACAAGACGTATCTCTTGCTCACTTGCACTTGCACTTGAACCCTCTTCACAACCCATTAGAAAAACCAATGCCAACAATACAATACCAATTGATACCCATCTCTTTCTCATAATTGTCCTCCAGTTGTTCTTGCGACCTGATAGATACACGACCTACACGAATAGCCTATAAAACAATGCTAGCATAGATAGAGCGTAGAGCAACAATTGAGGCCCCCCTCTTTAGATAGTTTTTTATTTTTTTTTAGACCATACAACACCCCCTTTACCACAAAAGGGGGTGTAATCAGAGAAACAAGCGTGTTGATGTTATGCGATGGTATGAATCCACCCTTTTGGTGCTTCTATTCTCCCCATCTGGATACCGGTGAGAGTATCGTAGAGCTTCTGGGTGATGGGACCCATCTTCTCCATGCCGCTCGGCATGGTGATAACCCCATCCTCAGTGGTGATGGAACCTATGGGAGAGATAACCGCAGCAGTACCACAGAGGCCGCCTTCTGTGAACTCAGAGAGCTCACGTACTGGAACCTCTCGCTCCTCGGTCTCGAGGTGGAGATACTCCTGTGCGACATACATCAAGCTTCTTCTGGTGATGGAAGGAAGAATGGTACTGCTCTTGGGCGTCACCACCTTGTTGTCCTTGGTGATGAAGATGAAGTTGGCTCCCCCTGTCTCTTCAACATAGGTGTGGGTAGCAGCATCAAGATACATGTTCTCATCAAACCCGCGCTGTTTTGCATCATATCCAGGGTAGAGACTCATTGCATAGTTGAGCCCTGCCTTTATATGGCCGGTTCCTCTTGGTGCTGCACGATCGTAGCTGCTCACCTGCAACTTCAGAGGTCTCACTCCTCCCTTGAAATAGGGCCCTACAGGAGTACTGAACATTCTGAATGTATACTCAGGAGATGGTGCTACCCCGATAACCGGACCACTTCCAAACAGGAACGGTCTGATATACAGCGTGGCACCAGTTCCATAGGGAGGAACATAGGCAAGGTTTGCCTTCACCAACTGGTCAAGTGCATCGATAAACCGCTCTACAGGGAAGGGAGGCATAAGAAGACGTTCAGCCGTCTCATACATACGCTCGGCATTAAGGTCGGGGCGGAAGGTGACCACACGGCCATCGACAGTCGTATATGCCTTCAATCCTTCGAAGCATGTCTGGGAGTACTGCAGGACTCCTGCAGACTCATTGATGCTGACATTTGCATCATCGACCATGGCTCCATCATCCCACTTCCCATCCTTAAAACGGGAAACATACCGTTTGTCGGTCTCGATGTACTTGAATCCGAGACTGGCCCAATCAATGTTCTTCTTATCCATATGCGCTTCCTTCATTCAAAGAGGGCTCAGAAGAGTCCGATTTGGGCCATTGTACAACTTCATATGCATTTCGTCTATTTATATGCAGAAAAATTGCATAAAAATCGAGTTATTCTGTTTTTAATGCCGCATCGAAGGCCACAGAAGAAGCACTGAAGTTGATTCTTTTTACATACTCACAGCTCTCAGTTGCACCATGCTCGCGGTCCATCCCTGAATCTTCCCATTCTACTGAGAGTGGACCAGTATACCCTGCTGCATTCAGTTCACGGATAATTCCATCGAAATCGACATCCCCATGACCAACTGAAACAAAGTCCCAACTTCGGCGCGTATCGCCAAAGGGAAGGAACGAACCAAGAACACCAGCACGAGGATTACGTGTGTTCAGTTTTACATCCTTCATATGAACATGGTAAATGCGTTTCGCGAAATCACGTACAAATCCTACCTCATCCACTCCCTGCCAAAGCAAATGACTGGGGTCATAGTTCAAACCAAGGGTTTCTCTCCACTTGAAGAGTTCAAACAGACGTTCAGTAGTGTACCAATCAAAGGCTATCTCAGTTGGATGCACTTCCAAAGCGAAGTGGACACCACATGCATCAAAAACATCAAAAATGGGACTCCAGAGATCATAGACCAATTGGAACCCTTCACGGATCATCGTATCACTAGTTTGAGGATAGCTGTACCAACGAGCCCATATAGGAGAACCGGTAAAGCCATTGACAATAGAGACACCAAATGACTTTGCTGCAATTGCAGTATCCTTCATCTCTTGAATTGCCCATGACCGAATACCCTCTGGATTTCCGGCAAGATGGGATGGAGCAAATCCATCCAGTCTCTCATCCCAGATGTCACAAACACACTGACCGGTCAAGTGCGCACTGATTGCTTCGTATTGCAAGCCATACTTCTCAAGCGTGTGTTTTACCGAGGGAATGTATGCAGGATCATGTAGGGCTTTATGTACATCGAAATGGGCATGCGTCGCAAGCTCCACCCCCTCATACCCCATTTTCTTTGCAAGCGCACAAAATGCATCCAACGACATATCCCCAAACTGGCCAGAGGCCAAGGTAATCAAACGTTTCATAGCTTCCTCCTCTCTATAGCGTGATACTTAATCCGGTAGTACTACTTTCATAGATGGCATCTGTGATGCTCATCAAAATCAAAGCTTCCTCTGGTGTGTTCACTGGTTTTTTACCATCTCTCAAGCACTCTACAAAATTGATTGCATTTGCAATTCGCCCCATTGTCTCATCCTTCTCGCTTATAATGGTACGATTCACCTGCCTCCCATATTCTTCTGTATAGAGCACAGCGGTATCAGTGCTTGTCTCATCTACCCCATCAATACCGAATAGTCGTTCTACTTTACCTCCTGCTTTGGATCCCTGGAAGGTAACACTGACAACTTCCCGTTCATTCATCTCAGCCCAAGAGTTCCTAATCGTCAAACATTGCCCGCTCTTGAAGGTAACCATCGCATGACAAGCGGTTTCCACATCCATCTTGCCATTTCCATCAGCAATTCCCCATGGTCCCTTGAAGGAGGGATTACCCATGAAATCATGATACGTGGAAGCCAACACACATTTTGGTTCAGGATACCCCATGAAATAGAGAGCAAGATCAATCATATGCAGTAGATCAATTACCGGCCCACCACCAGAGATTTCTTTGTCTGTGAACCATCCCCCAAAACCAGGAATCCCAGCTCTACGGATCCAAGTTGCCTGGGCGGAATTGATGGTACCTACCTCATCATGCTCAATATAGGTTGCTATGGCCTTGCTTTCTGGTCTTAGACGGTTGTTAAACCCAAACATAAGTGTTTTGTCTGCTCGTTTCGCAGCTTCATACATGGCCTGCATCTCTATTTTGTTCCGTGCTGGAGGTTTTTCACAATAGACATGCAATCCCATTGAAAGAGCCTCAATAGTCAATGGTGCATGAAACTTGTTGGGTGTAACAATGGAAACAGCTGATAGCCCTGGATGGGATGCATACAACGCTTGTAGTGTCTGGTACGTTTCTGGGATATTGTGTTCCTTAGCAAATGCCTTTGCTCGTTCCTCATGAGGATCAGCGATACCCACTACCTCTGCCCCAGCTAAGGCAAACCCTTTAGCATGGTAGGCGGCCATTCCCCCCGCGCCGATAATTCCGATTTGCATAGATACTCCTTACTTACCTTTCTTGTTACTTTGCGCCAGTACTGCAACGATGATGATGATTCCAGTAACCAAACCGTTGAGGAAAGGAGGGACGTTTGCCATGATCAATACTGTATTGATGATTCTCAACATCAACACACCAAGGAACGTTCCGATGATTTTCCCCTTACCACCGTCCATGCTGGTGCCACCGATGGCAACAGCAGCAATCGCATCCATTTCATACCCCATTCCCGCACTTGCAGCTTGGATGGAGGTCAACCTGCTTGCGAGCAAAAATGCTGCGAATCCATACAACGTACCGGCATAGGTAAATATGAGGGTTTTTACCCGATTGACATTAATGCCGCTAAGCCGAGCAGCTTGCTGGTTTGACCCAACAGCATATACATAGGTACCAAACTTGGTCTTGGACATAAGAAATCCAGTCAGCAAGGCTATGCCGATGAGGAAAAGCATCAGATGAGGAAGACCAAACAATCTCCCTGCAGCAATATTCCTAAATGAGGAGTACATCACCTCATCAACGGTAAAGGGACCACCTTGTCCCAACTGGTTGATAACAGACCTCCATGCACTCATGGTCGCCAAGGTGACAATAAAAGGGGCAATCTTTCCTTTTGTAACCAACAAACCGTTGATAAGTCCCACCAATACCCCAGATCCCAAACAGAACAGCAAGGTGAGCGTCAGTGAGTGTGTTGAATTCAGTACCACAACGCCAAAACCACTTATTAAAGCAACGGAAGAACCCACTGAGAGATCAATCATTCCTGCGGAAATGATCAAGCTCATACCCATTGCACAAATACCTACAATAGACCCTTGCACAAACTGGTTGGTTATATTATTCCACGTCAAAAAGGAGGGACTCACGATGACAGCCACCAAGAGCAACAACACAAAACTCAACCAATGGCTATAATTCCCAGTAATATCTCTCCAGGTATCCTTTACCTGGGCCTTGGACAGTGCTAGACGTTTCAACGCAGTACCTCCCTTCTTGTTCCTGTCGAATATTCCATAATCCGTACCTCACTGATATCTTCGCGTTCCAGCACTGCTGCAACGCGCCCTTTATACAAAACCATGCACCGATCAGACAGTTGCTGTATCTCAGGATATTCACTGGTGAACACAATCACCCCTTTCCCTGCTGCCGCGAGCTCTGCAATAATCTTGTAGATGGAGAATTTCGCACCTACGTCAATTCCCTGTGTAGGGTTGTCCATAATGTAGAGGTCTGCATCGAGCTGCAGCCATCTACTGAGTATTACCTTCTGCTGATTCCCGCCAGAAAGGCTGGTAATGGGATCAAGATCACTCCCTACCTTGATGCCCAGCTGTTTTTGGCTTTTGGAAAATCGATCTGATTCTTCTTTCATATGTATGAGGGGAGAGGCATGCTTAGCAACAAAGTATGCCAAGGAGTTGTTGTAACGTATGGTTAGATCGGGAAGAATACCCCGCTCTTTCCTATTCCGAGGAACCATTCCAATACCACTTTGCATCACCTTCTTGATGTCCTTCATATCAAGAGGACCCTTTGGGCCTTGCAGGGAACCCTTTTCCAGATTGGTTGCTCCAAAAAGCGAAGTTGCCAACTCATCGGTCCCTGATCCCTGCAGCCCGGTGATAACAAGAATCTCACCTCTTCGGACTGAAAAAGAAACATCATGGAAGCTCTTCCCTGTTAGATTTTGGGCAACTAAAACTGTTTCATCGGTTATGGTTGAAGGTATTGCATCCTTGATATGTGCTTGGACAAATCGCTTCCCAATCAATAATTCCGTTGCCTGATGTTCATCAATATCCTTAATTAATCCACTTTGGATAAACAAGCCATCACGAAGTACGGTATATGCATCACAGATTCTAAAAATCTCAGGCATTTTGTGAGAGATATAGATAAAGGAAACCCCATCCTCTTTAAGCGATTCCATGATTGAAAAGAGCTTTTCGATCTCACGATTATTCAATGCGGTGGTGGGCTCATCCATGATGATCAATTCACTGGAGAACAGTAGTGCACGTGCAATTTCCACCATCTGTTTCTGGGCAGTATCCAAATCAGCAACAAGAAAGTCTGCAGCTATACCACTATTCATTGAATCAAGTACGGTTTGAGCATGTTCCAGCTCTCGCTTTTTATCGATCCTCCAGCCAGGTTTCACATATTCATAACCAAGGAACATGTTCTGAAAAACTGTAAGATCATTACATAAATTGAGCTCTTGATGGATGAAACGAATTTTCAGCTCCATTGCCCTTCTGGGAGTCATGGAGTCTATTGCTTCCCCATCAATCTCAATGAGCCCCGTATCGGGGGGGAACGTGCCAGCCAAAACATTCATCAGGGTTGTCTTTCCAGCTCCATTCTCTCCAAGCAAACCATGTATCACCCCCTTTCCAACAGAGAACGAGACATCCTGCAGGGCCTTAACCGCCCCGAATGTTTTGGATATATGCTTCATTTCAAGAATCATAGAAAAGCTTCTCCCTTCTCAATATAAGTGATGCCCAGAGGAAACAGCAGACACTGCCTCCAGAGGGCATACAGATTAGAAAACCCTACCCTTACAAACTATAACGGACCTTGTACAGTTCGCTTTCCATGTACTCCTTGTAGTTTGTCTTGTCAATCATCTCGGTGGGAACCTTATAGCTCTTCTCGAGAGATTCGCCCTGCAACACCTGTAAGCCAAGATCAATTGCATCACGAACCATGGAGGGGGAGAATGTATAGGTCATGAAGTCAATACCCTCTAGACCAGAGTTTTCGAACAAGTTCATGAAACCCTCACCAGCAGAGACACCATTGATCAAGCGAATATTAATAGCTGCATTACCATGGTAGTTCTTTAGAGCTTCGACAATGCCAAAGACAATTTCATCATCATGGGTCCAAATTGCCTTGATTGACTCAATTTCTGTCTTACTTTTGGTATTGAGGAAGTTTTCCATCTGTTCCATAGCAGTCTGTTGGCTCCAGTTGGTAACAAAAGATTGCACCAGATTGAACTTTGAACTGGCTGTGGAGAGGAACCCATTGGTTCTTTCCATGGGAACTGTCGAGCTATCACCCTTGAACTCAAGGTAGTTTACTTGACCTTTAGCAAGATCTTCTTTGAAATACTCATTGAAATAGCGACCAGCGCCTTCTCCGATTGCTACATTATCACCGCTAATTTCGGCATCAGGAGTGAGCCCGGGGATGAAACGGTCATACACGATCAGCGGCACACCTGCATCCATGACTGTCTGGGCTACACTTCTCAACTCATCACCATTGACCGGCCACAAGACCATGACATCAGGATTCATACCGAGAATTGTTTCTACCGCATTACTCTGCTCACTGCTTTCAGCAGCAGTCATGAATCGATAGTCAAACCCATACTCTGTAGAGAGTGCTTTTACCTGTGCCTCACTGTGCTGGATTGACTCTGCAGTAAAGCCATGATCAGCACTTGGGGTCACAACACCCATCAGTTGTTTCTTCTCTCCTTCCTTTGTACCTTGGGCAAAAAGAAAACCGGTTGCTGTCAACACCACGAGAAGCAGAACTAAAATCTTTTTCATTACGAACCTCCTATGCATATGCATTCGATAATTAAGTATAAATCTTACAGAAACTATGTCAACTTTTTTCGTAAAATTAGAGGTTCATAACCATATACTTCATTTTAATCGTAAATTCTGGTATTTTTGTTACATATTATGTAAAATTTTTCAAATTTATACAAAGATTTACTTGCCCACTGAAAAAGAGGACTCTATAGTGTATATAGAGGTATTCTATGGCAGGTTCATCACAGAAAATCACCTACTCCGCAATTGCAAAACGCTCAGGCATCTCCATTGCCACTATCAGTCGTGTTATCAACAATAGCTCAAATGTGAAGGATGATACGAGAAGAAAAGTAATTGAAGCAATGAAATCGCTTGGCTATGACACTGCAGCCATCGAAGTGAATAGTACCAAGTCAGACGATTTGATCATCTTCAATATCCCAAGCCTCGACAACCCATTCTACAGCCTGATAATCCAAGGAGCGAAAGCAGCAGCGCAGCGAAACGGTTACAACATGTTGATTAATGAGGACCCCATCGACGACCGCTCTTTTTACTCTTTCACTGCCCTCCTGAAGAAGACCAATGCAGCTGGATTGATCACGACGAACTGTATTGCCCGCTCTACCCTGTTACGTCTCAACACCATTATCCCGCTCGTTCAATGCTGTGAGTGTATCGATGGGCTAGATATCCCCTTCGTTACCATCGACGATGTGTCGGCAGCACGTAATGCAGTGGAGTTTCTCATCTCCCTAGGGAAAAAGCGAATTGCTTTCATTAACGGACCTCTCGAGTACAAGTATTCCCAGGACCGCCTGAAAGGATACGTACAGGCATTGGAGCATGCTAAATTGCACAAGGATCCAGATATGGTTATTCAGCTTCAGGAAATTGATTACGACATGGCCGTTTCAGCTGCAACACAACTTCTCAATAGTGAAGAACGTCCAGACGCATTCTTCGCCTCCAGTGATGTCTATGCCGCGGCAGCAATCAAGGCGTCCAGACGAGCTTCACTGCAAGTTCCCGGGGATATTGCTATTGTGGGATTCGACAACATCGGCCTTTCTTCCATGTGCACCCCATCCATTACAACTGTAAACCAACCAAAATTCCAACTGGGGCTCCTAAGTTGTGAAATGTTGATAAAACGAATCAATGAGGAGCAAATCCCCATCCAGCACATGTATATGGATACTGAACTTATCGTGCGTGAGACAACACAGAAAACAGTGACTACCTAAGTAATTTCACCGGAAGGGTGCCTTTTGCAACAATCTCTCCTTTCAAGAGCCTTGCAATGGCTTTGATCACCTCCCGGTTATACGCATACGCTGCTATGCTTCTGATAGTTGCATCCAGGTAGGCAAGATCATACGGATTTCGTAGGGCAACGGCGAGAACCTGATGCTCCTTGGCTAGTGCATTGGCTAGATCAATCTGTCCTTGGTACTCATGGCCATTGTAGGTTCCTACAACCACCGAAGAAAATTCCCTTGCCTCTGACAGTACTGTTTGTATCTCATTCTCATCTGGATTTTCACTCATTACCAGGGAAGTACCACCCAAGAGAGAGGCCAGGTCAGGGGCAAAGTTTGTCCTATCTTCTTCACTGGAGACAGCAGTTGCCTGAAAACACGGAGGACCAACAACCAAGGGATTGTTTCCTAAGGAAAAGGGCTTGTCCTGGACCAAGGTAAGACTCTCATCATACAAACGTTCGTTTTCTCTCTGGTGCAGGGCGCTTCCCACCACAGAGCGAGGAGCTCTCTCTGATTCGAGCAACATCTGCTTCGCAAGCAAGACCCGCTCAGTTGAAGCGTTGAAGGTTTCCTCATCGATTGCCCCGCTTTCAAGAGCCTTTTCAATGGCTTTTGCCGCTGCAATCCCAAGAGAGATCGTGTGGCTTATAAGGACAACATCGACTCCTGCCTCAATGGCTGCAACACTCCCCTGTACGGTACCGTAGTACTTCCTGATGGCATCCATCTCCATACAGTCGCTGAAAACAAGTCCCTTGAATCCCAAGGTATCCTTGAGCAGTTCAGTCATGAAGAGATGACTCATGGTGGCAGGGACTGCTTCTTTCTCAATATCAGGAAAAAGAATGTGGCTGCTCATGACCCCTTGCAAGCCTGATGTAATAGCTTCTGTGAAAGGAAGAACATGGTCTTGCAGATCTGACAATACTCCCATTACCTTTGGCAGTGCAGAATGAGAATCCTCGTGGGTATCCCCATGCCCGGGGAAGTGCTTGCCCACAGCCATAACCCCCTCTTCCTGCAGGCCTTCTATCATGGAGAGCGCAAATCGGGCTACTTGCTTGGGTTCATCACCGTAGCTGCGTACCCCGATGACTGGATTCTGTGGATTGCTGTTCATATCCAAGGAAGGAGCAAAATCCACATTCACCCCGAGAGCAGAGAGCTCTCGTGCAGTGAGGATCCCAGCCCGTCGTGCAGAGCGCTCATCTCCTGTGGCGGCAATACCCATCGCAGAAGGCACGATGGTGCAATCGCCGGAGAGGCGGCTGACCATACCCCCCTCTTGGTCGATACCGATCAAGGCGGGAACTCCACACTCCCTTTGCACTAGTTCCTGTATAGTAGAACAGAGCGTATGCAGCTGTTCCTTATCCCTGATATTCCTCGAAAAGAGTATGACATTGGAAATTTTGTACTTCTCTACAGCCTCTTGAAAGTCTGCATCTATCGTGTATCCCATCAGACCACACATCAAGTGTTGGCCGATCCTACTGGCTAGGGGGAGATTTGAGTTCATGGGCAGGTCTCCTATGGTGTAATCAGCATACCACAAACAGCGTTCAGTTACATGAAAAAGACGTTGCCTTCTCAGAAGAAGACAACGCCAAATTGGGTAATACTGTTATTTTGGAGACTTACAAGAGATTCTCGATGGCTTTAGCAACCTCACCAAGGTCATGAGTTGGTTCAAATCGGGCAACCACATCCCCGCTTCGGTCAATAAGGAACTTGGTAAAGTTCCACTTGATCGAAGGATCCTTCTCATACTCAGCATCGGCCTCACGCAGCTTGCCATCAAGAATAGGAGCGATCCTGTGGCTCATGTCGAAGCCAGCGAAACCCTTCTTGCTCTTCAGATAGTTGTACAAGGGAATAGCACCATCCCCATTGACTTCCACCTTTGCGAACTGAGGGAACTTGGTTCCATACTTGAGCGTACATATTTCGTGGATCTCCTCGATAGCCTCGGGAGCTTGTCCATCGAACTGATTACAGGGAAAGTCCAGGATCTCAAAACCCTTTCCCTGATAGGTTTCATATAATTTCTCTAACTCTGTGTATTGTGGGGTGAACCCACACTGGGTAGCGGTATTCACAATCAGGAGCACTTTGCCCTTGTAGTCAGAAAGGTTCACCTCTTCACCCTTCCGATCTTTTACCGTGTAATCATAAACATGCATTGGAGCCTCCTCTTTATATCGCTTGCTATTTAATTTTTCAAAACTTATATAGAGATAGTAGCTACTCTCCTTCTATTTGTCAAGTGTTTTAGTAAGATTTAAGAATAGAGCCATCCGGGTATGGATTTCATACCCGGATGGTTTATATCAACGACTGCTGCTGACAGTCAGAGAGAGATGGTAGACACCACTAGGAAGACGGTACCGCTCCAACGTATCAGGACCGCAGGTGGCTGTCCCCACTCCCCTCACAGCGGCATCCAGATAGAGATGGTGTCTCTTACTCGGCTCCAACTGATCTGCGTGAAGTTTCTTCCAAAGCTCATCAGTGGCATACCTATGGAGCGCAAAAGAGAATGGGGATGAACTGCTGAACTGCACGCTTCCCGTATTGCCATCGTAGAGGTCCAAACGGCGAAGATTGGTATGCACCCCGTAGTCCTGGGGAACGATGTACGGCACATAGAGTTCGTCTACATTCGCATGGTACTCCCCCATCTTTACCCCATCAAGGCGATCTGGGTAGTTCTCTTCAGGGCCAAGACCGAAGTACCTGCAGAGAGACCACCGTGTATCCAGCTGGCAGGAGAGTCCGACACGTGGATATTCAGGAACCTTATCATTCAGGTCGAAGGTGCATTGATAATGCAACTTGTCAGATGAAAAAACCCAGTGCTGGGTGAAAAGTCCAAAAACCTCCTTATCGGGGTTCTCTAACCTATGAAGGGTACAGAGCTGCCCTTCTTCAACATGGATGTCTTCCAGGATTGTTCCCACCTGGTCCAACTTGTGTTGCAACCAAGGTCCAAAGGCCTTGTTCTCATGGTAGAAGGCAAACTCAGGCTCATCGGTATTGGACTGCAGCGTCTTGATCCCATCGTTTTCGGTTGGACAGCGGAAGAGGTTCACCCCAAGGGGGGATGCAAGCAACTCCTTCTGGCCAACAAAGGCAAGACTGTGGAGCAGACCGTCCTTTCCGATCAAGGCACGATAAGCGTCTGTCTGAACCAAATGCTGACCCTTCTCATCCTTCTGGACTGATGCCTCTGGGATGGGGAACGCCCGCTTTGGTGCATCTGAAAGTTTGAACTGACTCCAAGCCACCACATGACCGGCTTCGGCCCAAGGAGTAGTGGAAACGAGAGCCACTTCAAAGAGGAGGAATACCTCTCCAGAACGCATCAATGAACGCGCTTTCTCCTCCTTGAGCACAGGAAGGCTAAAGTCAAGGTTGCATCCAGCTGAAACCGGAGGCAGGGCAACTGTCCCTTCCAACACTTTCGGCTCAGCCTCACTGACTAAGCGATACTGGAGAATGAGGTGTTCTGTGCTGGTGAAATCCTGTTCATTTACCAACGTGAAATGACCTGAGGCAGGATGTTCACTCGTGATCTGAATTGACTGCTGCACCTTCAAGCACTCTGCCATTACCGGTTTCACCGTACGATCGGGGAGAATGAGACCATTGAGGCAGAAGTCATAGTCCGTCGGCTGATCACCAAAATCGCCTCCATAACGCCATGCCTTTATGCCTTCCTTGTTCTCATTTCCCTCTCCATCGAATCCGACAGGATTACCAGCCTCATCCACGAGAATACCCTGGTCAACCCAGTCCCAGATAAAGCCACCCTGGAGACCACGGCTCTTCTTGATAGCTCTCCAGTAATCACCCAAGCTTCCGTTTGAATTACCCATGGCATGGCTGTACTCGCACATGATCAAGGGCCGGTCTTCCTCATCAGGCTCAGTGGTATGGTCCCACGCCTCGATCAAGGAGATTGGAGGATACATGGGTGCAATAATGTCGGTGGCAAACCGACCACGCTTCAAACTAGCAAGGGTATGGGGACCCTGTCCCCACTCTGGGCGGTTTGCCCCTTCATAGTGGATTGGACGGTTCTTGTCATAGAACCGTACCCATCCAGCGCAAGCGTCATGGTTGTTTCCATACCCACTCTCATTGCCAAGTGACCAGACAATGACTGAGGGATGGTTGTAATCCCTTCTTACCATTCTCTGGACACGTTCCAGAAAACAGGATGCCCATGCCTCATCTCGGCAGATCGTATCATAGTTTGCGTGGGTCTCAATATTCGCCTCATCCATGACATAGAGCCCATACTGGTCACAGAGGGCATACCAAATCTCATCATCTGGATAGTGACAGGTTCTCACCGCATTGAAGTTGTACCTTTTCATCAGCTTGATATCCCTGACCATGCTGTCGGTACTCAAGGTCTTTGCAGAACGCTCATCATGTTCGTGTCGGTTCACACCCTTGATAAATACCCGTTTTCCATTGATCAGGAGAGCTCGCCGCTTTATTTCCACCCTACGCAGTCCCACCATGAGTGATCTATGCTCCCCTATCTCTTCCAAGGAGAAGCTGATTGAATACAACACTGGTTGTTCACTGCTCCAGAGCTGAGGGTGTTCCACATCAAAGGCTGTTTCGTAGACACCACCACTACCTGCAACATGGCGACTGATGATCAAATTCCCTTCAGGATCATAGAGGCTGACCAAGACCACCTGCCCGTCGCTGCCGATAAAGGGGGCCTTGATGTGAATATGGGCTTTACACAGATCGTCGCTGACTGTGGGAGTAACCTTCACATCAGTGAGTCCCTGGTGACTTTCGCTGATCAAAGTGACCGAGCGATGGATACCACCAAACCACCACTGGTCCTGATCTTCCACATAGGAAGCATCGCTGTAGCGCACTACGATCAAAACTAGGATGTTTTCGCCTTTTTTGAGGGAAGGGCTCAGGTCAAAGGAGGCAGGAAGCCTGGAGTCCTTGCTCATCCCGATGAACGTTCCGTTCAGATAGACCTCAAGATAGCTCTCAGCACTACCGACCTTGAGAATGGTCCTTCTTTCCATCCACGCCTCATCAGCGATGAACTTTTTGCGATATACACCGGTCGGATTCACCTCTGGAGGGAATGGAGGGGTGTTCTTGAATGGCATGATCACATTGGTGTAGTGGGGCTTGTCCCACCCCTGTACACTCCAAGCACCGGGGACCCTGATTGGGTCGAAGGAGAGATCACAGGACTCTGCAATTACCGCATCCTCCACCTCAAGCGGTGAATCATAGAGTCTAAAAGACCACGTTCCATTGAGGCGTACCTGATAGGGACTGGAGAACTCATCCCAACTCTCAGGGCCTTTTCTCGCCCGCATGAGTGACTCCTCAACCGTGGTGAAGGAGGGAGGCAATGCATCAATCGGCAGACGATTGACCTGGGTGAGGGTTGGCATCTGCCAAGCTTTGTGACGGAGAAACAACGTGTCCATACTAACCTTCCTTGTCTATTTAACCGAGCCGAGCACCCCTTCCACAAACCGCTTCTGTTGGGTGAAGAAGAGAATTAGGGTCGGCAGGGTCGTGATGGTGACCGATAACATCAAAATACCATAATCGGTGGTATACCCTGCGGTCAGACCGGTGATCAAAAGAGGCATGGTCTGGCTATCCTGACTCTGCATGATGATCAAAGGCCATAGGTAATTATTCCATGCATTCATGAATGTCACAATGGCTGCCGCTGCAAATGTTGGTGCCATGATGGGCACGTAGATCCTGAAGAAGATTCCAAACTCCCCCAACCCATCCACACGTGCGGCATGCACGGTCTCAATTGGAAAGGATTCACTACTCTGGCGGAAAAAGAAGATCAAGAACGCCGTAGATATGGTGGGAAGAATGAATCCCATTGTGGTATCAAGCAACTTTGCCTGGCTGAACATTCTGAACAAGGGAACCATAAGTGCGGCAAACGGAACCATCATGGAGAGTAGGAGCAGACCCATGAGGGTATCCTTTCCCTTGTCCCGATAGATCTGGAACCCATAGCCTGCAAGACTGCAGACCAGAAGCGCTGCAGCAGTATTAGCCAGGGCATTGCGCAAGGAGTTCCAGAATGCGTTTCCCAGTCTTACATTCGTGCTGAGGGTCTTGATATTCTCAAAGAGGAAGGTACCGAAGAAGAGTCTCCCCTTGATGATATCCACGCTCTTGTTTGTCGCACTGACCACCATGAAGTAGAACGGGAAGACGGAGAAGAGGCAGATGATGATGAGAAATA
>JBFWKK010000040.1:0-25858 GCA_050252715.1 Sphaerochaeta sp.
GTGTTATACACACTATTGTAAAAACATGAGGTATGTATGGACAACCAAGAGATACTAGCCAACTTTATCAGTGAACTGAATCGGGGGACCTTGACGCTCTGCGTCCTTAGTCAACTCACCAAACCTCACTACGGCTACGCTCTCCTCCAGACACTCTCAGATAAGCAGATCCCCATCGAAGCCAATACCCTCTATCCCATGCTCAGGAGGTTGGAAAATCAGGGGGTACTGGAGAGTAGCTGGGATACCACGGAAAACAGACCAAGAAAATTCTACCAGCTCAGTGAGACTGGGAAAGCCCTATACAGGGAACTACATGCACAATGGAAAGAACAACAGCAGCGCATAGAAACATTGCTCGAGGAGGAGCCCCATGCATGAGCTTATCAGCCGCTACATTGCAGAAACGGTCCACCACCTGAAACCGGATGAACGTAATGAGGTAGAGAAGGACCTGAGAGCAAACATCCTTGATATGCTGGGAGAAAATCCTACAGAACAAGAAATTGAGCAACTATTGCTTTCCTTGGGGTCCCCATCCTCCTTGGCAGCAAAGTACCGAGGAAGTGAGCGCTACCTCATAGGACCGGCAACCTATGACACCTACCTCATGGTATTGAAGCTGGTTATCACCATCCTCAGCATCGTAACCATGGTCTTTTCCATTCTCTCTTTAATCTTCAACCCCAGTGGCCTTACCATCTTTACCATGATCGGGAAAGTCCTCGCAGCCATCTTCAGTGGAGCATCAGGAGCATTCCTGTGGGTGACCATCACCTTTATCATACTCGACCGCTACCAGGTAAAAACAACTATGAAAGAGTGGAACCTGGCTGAATTGCATGCCCTTGAAGCAGTGCAGACAAAGGAGATTAAAAGGAGGGATAGCATTGTTGACTTGGTCGGGCTCTCCCTCTTCTTCCTCTTCTTGGGGTTCCTGTACATGAACAGTGACTTGCTGGCAATCTATACCAAGGCAGGGAACCCCATTCCCCTCTTGGTAGGAGATGTTGTACGCCCCTTCCTTCTGGGATGGATGGGAACAACCACCATCGCCTTCTTCGTGGCAATGATCAAGCTCTTCAAGGGACGATGGACAAAACCGATTTTGGCATGCAGCGCAGCCAGTGATCTCTTGGGAGTCTTCTACTTCATCTTCGTAGCTACCAGATGGCATATCTACAACCCAGAGGCACTGCAATTCTTCAACTTCTCACTTGACTGGTGGAAGATCATCATCAAGGCAGCGGGGGTTGTATTGCTTGTACTTACCCTAGTCAGCATCGCAGACGATGCCTATACCACACTTAGGAGAAGCGAACCTTCCGAATCTGGGAAAGCACCTGCTCGGTAATGCACTTTGACTCCTGAATGAATGGATTGTCATCAAGGCTACCAAGAACTGCATCGCGTTCCTCGGTATTTCGGTAGGTACTGGAGCGGAATCGGTTGTTGAAGTCCTTCTCCTTGGTCTTGAATACCTGATTCTCAATCTCAAGACGTATCTCGGCAACCTCATCAACCACCTGGTTCCACTGCCCCTCATTGATCTCCTTGCATCCCAGGACCTTGCAAAGCGTAGCAAGTGCATGTACCGCACGATCTTCCTCGTAGAGGGAGTACCAATAGGAATAGGCGACATGCACCGCATCCCAAGAATCTATCGATCCCTCTTTGAGGCCATCTTTCAAGGCATCAAGACGTCTTTCAGGAACCAGTTGTCCACCAATATTGACCCAGGGTTCGAGAACAGCCTCATGGGTTTGCTGAAACTCACTGAGGGAGCAGGAGTGAGCAACACACCACCCACTGAGTGTTTTCACAGCATAGTAGCGCAGCATCTGCTGGTATGCGTGGTAGGCCTCCACACTCTTGAGAACCTCTACCGGTTCATTGCTGTTCTCCAACTCCCAGGCATAGATTTGCATCGACTGAACCTCGGCACTCTTGGTTGTTATCATGGTACGCCCAAGATTGATAAGATCCGCCTTCCCTTGGTTGGCGGGGCGAATCCTGTTGAAGTTCAGCCCTACCCACTCGCACAGGAGGTCACATGCCGTAAAAATCTCATTGACTGTATCAGGGGCAAGGTAGTCGGTTTCAATCTGCTGTCGGATTACCTTTCTTCTGTCTCGATTGCGGTACTTGTAGCTGTTGCGCTCCAAGGCATACAGGTTGTACATCCACCAGTATGCAGGCATCACCACCCTTCGTCCTTCCTTTGGATCTGCACCAAGGAGGCTGAATGGAAGGGGAATATTGAGTTCATGAGGATAGTTTCCCTTGGCGATCAAGACATAGCTGGCGAACTTGCAGTCGTACTTGAGGGTGCTGCTTAGAGCAGGCCAGAATCCTCTTCCTGCAACCATCTCCCCGTCGTTTCCCCGGCTGTTGTGGTTTGACCCGATATTAGCCCCGGCGGCCATATTGGATTGCCCTTGAATCAGACTGGCAATGAGAAATGAGTTGTTGTGGTGCTGTTCATGTCCTCCAAAGATGAGGTTGCTCAGCAACTCACAGCAACTGACCGTCGAGTTGTCGCCCAAGAAGGAGTGAATGAGACGTGCACCGTATTTAAGATTGCAGTTGTCTCCCATGATGAATCGGATTGCCTTGCAACCATAGAAGACCCTGCTCCCTGCACCAATGATCCCGTTTACCAACTCCACGCCTTCCCCAATCTGGATTGATTCTTCCAAGGTCGAGCGAAGCCTGAGGTTCTTGAGCTTGTTTGCCCCTTTTATATAGGCACCTTCCCCCACCCAGACATCCTTGATGGTGTCACAGGACTTTATGACTGACTGCTGTCCGACAAAACCGTAGTAGCCTCGTCTCCTATCACAAGTCTTGTCGGTCAAGGACTCGAAGACTTGCATGAGTGCCTTGTCATCACGATAGGTTCCCCAAAGAAACGCATCACTGGGAAGGATCCCATCAAACGGTCGTATAGCTCTGCCACCCGCTTCATTCATGATGTCAATGGTGGTCAGGACATCCTCTTCCTCTCCTTCCTTGAGAATGCCGCTGCCGAACTTTGCATGGTTCGTTGCCTGCATCTCCCCGATCCGGTAGATAATGACATGATGGTCAATAATATAGTGGCTGAGGTAACTGCAGTCCAAGATGGCACAGCTATCTCCAATATCACAGCTTACGATTCGGCTATTGGTAATACCCACGGGAACAGAAAAGTCATGAAAGCTGACCACCTGACGATCCATGATGCCAATACGAACCAACCCGTAGAACTCGCTGTTCTTGATCAAGGAGGGGTCAAAGGGGTCACACACCAGCACATCATCCCAGCAAGGAGAGGTGTTCAGGTTCTCTTCCAGCAGAGCTATCTCCGACTCCCTAAGATGGCGATACCGCGCCGGGTCCTGCTTGTTCTGGATATTTCTCAGGTAATACTCATCCTTTCCCTCTGGAAGATACTCAGGGGGAATGAATCCGTAACCGAAGCGAACCTCTGGTAAAACCATCACTTTGTCACTCATATAGGGAGTATAGCAACACATAGAGGCAATGCGCAATAAAGGGAGTATCCGGCGGTGGCTTGTTTGCTTGCTTTCTTTTGGATACAGTACGTCCATGCACCAGATGACATCCTCACTTGGCACCACACCAGTTGGAAAACTCCTTGTGCGCTTGGCTGTCCCAACCATTCTCGCACAGGTGATACATGCCCTCTATACCATCATTGACAGAATCTATATAGGCCATATTCCTGAATCGGGTGCTCTCGCCCTCACTGGAGTCGGTCTGAGTTTTCCCATCATTATGCTTCTTACTGCTTTCAGTTTGCTCATTGGCTCCGGAGGTGCACCACAGGCATCCATCAAGCTCGGCCAGAGGCGCAAGGAAGAAGCAGATGCCCTGCTCAGTCAGGCAGTAGGCTCCCTGATCATCGTCTCTGTGATCCTGGTACTCATCTTTCAGCTTACCAAGCGACCGCTCCTCTTTGCCTTTGGAGCCAGTGAAAATACCATTTCCTATAGTATGGACTATCTCCGGGTCTATCTCTGGGGGACCCCGTTTGTTCTCTTCAGTCTCGGTCTCAACCCCTTTATCACAGCCCAAGGATTCAGCAGAACCAGCATGATGACCATGCTCCTTGGTTCAGTGGTGAATATCATCCTGGACCCAATCTTCATCTTCCTCTTGGGTTGGGGGGTAAAGGGTGCAGCATTTGCAACGGTGATCAGCCAAGCAGTCAGCGCAACTTGGGTGCTCTCCTTTCTCGGCTCAAGAAGGTCCACCCTGACCATCTCTTTCAATCACATGAAACCCACCAGGAAGGTAATGTCCCCGGTGCTTGCACTGGGCATATCCCCCTTTTTCATGATGTCCACTGAGAGCTTGGTGAACATCATACTCAATGCAACACTCCAGAGAACAGGAGGGGATCTGGCGGTAGGAGCGATGTCAATCCTCTCATCGGTCATGCTTTTCAGCCTTGCCCCACTACAGGGCCTTACCCAGGGAGGGCAACCTATTCTCTCCTACAACTATGGAGCTGGAAACAAGAAGCGCATCAAAGCAGCTTTTTCCCGGATTCTTATCAGCAGCATACTCTTCTCCAGCACTGTTTGCCTCCTCTTGGTACTCTTCCCAGAGACCGTGGTAAGGCTCTTTACCCGTGATCCAATCCTTTTGGAGCATGCAAGCAATGCAATGCGGATTTTCAGCGCAGGGTTCTGGATGCTGGGGTTCCAGATAGCCTGCCAGCAGGCATTCGTCTCCTTCTCAAAGGCTCGCATATCCCTCTTTCTGGCACTGCTACGAAAGATCATCCTCCTAATCCCTCTGGTGTTCCTACTTTCCTCGCATCTTGGGATGAAGGGCGTCTTTCTTGCTGAGCCGATTGCCGATATAGTGGCAGGAACAACCACTACCTTGCTTTTCTTCCTGAACATACGAAAAATAATCGCGGAGAGTGGTAAATAAGCAACTCTTTGTCACCCATATCTGCTCATTGAATAGACAAATAGTCCAGCAGCACCAAGCTTACGACTTGCGCGGCGCTTGTGGATATACTACCATGTGACCACTATGGCAGACTATGATTTGTCTCCGAAGATGAAACGTATGGTCACCCTGATCAACAAGATTGCTATTACTGATCCTGAAGGGTTGACTCCCAAACGCATCGAGGAGCTTAACGATATATCGATTCCCAATAATCTGGTAATCCGCAAACTGCTTGGCAAGAGTGCGAAGAACATTACCACCAAGACCTTCATCATTCCGGTCACCGATGGAATGATCAGCGGATATCTCTTTGAAAAGCAAGGATCCCGTGGTATCAGCGACCTTACCCCGTTGCTTATCTTCTACCATGGAGGAGGCTGGGTTTGGGGAAATATGGACCTGTATAACTTCCTCTGCGCACACCTTGCTGACATTACTGGAGCCGCCGTGCTCTCGGTAGATTACCGACTCGCACCAAAGTACAAGTTCCCAACCGCTGTGGAGGATTGCTACGACACCCTGCTCTGGGCAGCGGCTGGATGCCGCTACTGGAAGACAGACCCCGATCGTATCTTTTTAATCGGAGACAGCGCTGGGGGAAATCTTGCTGCGGTGGTCAGTCGTCTTTCTCGTGACCGAAAGGGGCCTTCAATCGCAGGCCAGGTTCTACTCTACCCGGTAACCGACGGGAGAATGAGAACCAACAGCTATGAGAAACATAAGGACTCACCCACCCTCACAGACAAGCAAATGGCCTTCTTTATCAACAGCTACCAGAAGGAGCCGAAGGATATCTTGAACCCAAACTTCTCCCCCTTGCTCGCAAAGGACCACTCCAGGCTCCCACAGACCTTGATCATCGGGGCCGAATATGACCCCTTGCACGATGATGGGATGCTCTATGCCGATGCCCTGGCCTCAGCCGACACCCCGGTCAAATACCTTGAGGTAAAGAAGACCATCCACGGCTTCATCAACTACCCCAAGGCAACGGGGACAGAGGAAACCGAGAGTGCAATCATCCAGTTCATCAGTGGCAGACCTGTTGAACAGGTTGCCTTGATCAGCAGGAAGGAGTGGGCAAAGGCCCAGAAGAAAGAACTGAAGAAGATCAAGAAACAGAGCAAGCATTATATTGATGCACAGGTGCAATAGGTACACGCCTTCCTGCTCTTCCAAGGTTTGCCCCCCTACTCGGGGTGTATTTTCATGAACACCATACCAACTACCTGATTCCATGAGTAGACTCGTACATGAGATTGTATAAACCACAGGTTTTTATGAGTACGGTCTCTTAGTGCTATACGTTCTATTTCTAGAGCATTGGCAGAAGTTGCAGCAGTACTGGAACCTATCCTCTACTGCTGAGCCCAAATCAACCAATGTGACTCTTTATGCGAAATCAAGTACAATCTTTTGATACGCTCCATGTTCAATGACTTCAAAAGCATCTTGGACTTTGGTAAATGGGAAAATGTGAGAGATCATTCCATCCGTTTTAATACTACCATTTTCAAAGAGTTCAATCACTTGTTCGAAATTTCCATGCTGCAATCGTGAACCGATTATATCAATCTCACGTGCTGTAATCTTGAATTGTTGAATCATTGATGGTCGTGTGTCAAATCCCATGGTAACAAGGCGACCTGCATTTCCCACAACTTCAAGTAAAAATTCAACTGAATGTGGAGTACATACACTATCGATGCAAATAGTAGGTCCATATCCATCGCTTGCCTTGCGAATATCATCCTGTATGGTTTCAACCCTTCCATTGAGTACAATATCAGCGCCAATGGCTTTTGCATGCGCCAGCTTTTTCTCATCAATATCAACAGCGATAATCTTACACCCAAACGAACGTGCAACCATAATCAAGCTGGAACCCAATGCTCCCGCCCCATACACCAAAAGTGTATCATCTGCAACCAATCTCCCCCTTGCAAGAGCATGGAATGCTATTGTAAACGGTTCGATAAGGATTGCCTGTAATAAATCCAGTTTTTTCGATATCTTATATACCGAGTGTTCTGGAACCATGGTGTACTGTGAATAACCACCATCAATTGTTACACCTCGAACCTTCAAATCCACACAGACATTTCCTCTCCCATGGGTACAGGCATAACAAGAACCACAACTCTCTGTCTGCTTGATAATAACATGATCACCTGGCTTCACATGCTTTACAGAAGACCCCACCTTCTCCACAACTCCCGTCATTTCGTGTCCCATTATCCGCGGGTAGGTGACAACAGGACTGGTTCCCATATATATGGAAACATCACTACCACAGATACCTGCAGCAGCAATCTTGATTATCACCTGATCCTCTCTCTCAATGACAGGCATTGGTACATCAACTATTGAAATACGCTTAGGCTCTTCAATTCGTATAGCCTTCATAGCAACCCCTTATCCGACAACAATACTTTCACGATGATTTTTCGAATTGACTCTGTTGTCCCACCTATTTGTACAAGTGGTCTGTGAGCCTCTCCTGGCCAAACAGCATAGAAAGAACCTTCTACAATAGTGAGTGCCATCTCATCGTTACAATCACTGAATGCGATATCCTGAACTGAATCGTAGGGAACAGTTTCTTTAAACGTTGTAGAAAACCCACAGCATTCGGCTCCCTTCAGCATAAAATGGATATCCATGAATTTCTTATGAATTTCCATCTTTGCATCATCAAGAGGCACTGTATCCTTGGTAACTACAAAGGCAGTAGCAATATCAGGAATAATTTCATACTTTCCATCTTGAAGCTCCATATTTTCTGCATTCTGGTACAGAAATTCCAAAGCTTTGGCAAAAGCAGGGTCTACATGCTGATATCGATCAGCATGCAGAATGGTATCTAGTATCATGGAGGTTCCTTTACAGAGACTTCATCTCTTCCCAAATTGAGTCATCTACAAAGATGCCCTTCTCATCATGTTCCTTCCTAAACTGTATATAATCTTCTCCAGGGGTAAAAATTCCTGTAGATGTCTCTGAAGGTGCAGAACTCTTAACATGTGCAACAGCCTTATCGATAAGTTCATCAAGATATTCTTTGCTACTTGTTTTGCTTGGATCAATAATTATGAAGATTTGGCTTGCACCTCCGCAACTACCTTTCCCTTTCTTGTCCAAGTCAACAGCACCAATTCCATCGGACAGGACACTTCCCAGCAAATCCAGCATGAAGGAAAAGCTGGAGCCCTTCCAGTATCCGATCGGCATGATACGCATTGATTCTTCAATTGCACCGGGGTCATCAGTAATATTGCCGTCCTTATCAAATCCACCAGGAAAAGGAAGCTTTTTACCTGCAAGGCGTGTAACCTGTAATTTCCCATACGCATACTGGCTGATAGCCATATCCAGCTGCAATGGGGGATTCCCATGAGCACCTGGCAATGCCATGACGAACGGATTATTTCCTAGACGAACTTCTTTTCCACCCCATGGTGGCATTACAGATTCTGTATTGGTCCATGTGATAGCAATATACCCTTTGTTTGCTGCATATAACCCATAGGTACCTCCACGCATCCAGTGTGTAGTATTTCGCAGACCAACCAAACCAATACCAAATTTATTTGCAAGGTCAATAGCCTGATCAGTTGCAAAAAGAGCATTAAGGACACCAGGCCCCATATTCCCATCATATACTTTAAGAGCGCCAAACTCATTTACCAACGTCGGCTCAGCCCCAACATCAACCCAACCTTTCTTAATATAGTCTACAAACCTTGCAACCCTATTGGTTCCATGAGAATAGATTCCGTCATACGTTGACTCAGTGTGAATTCGCGCACATGTATCTGCCTTTTCTTCACTCAATCCGTACTTAATAAAAATTCGCTTGGTTTCATCAAAAATCTCTTGAAATGATAATCTCATACCTATACCTCTTTTTCAAAATAGTTACTTTCTTTACGTTCCATACACCATGTTGGGCAAGAACAGAATGATATCTGGAAATACTGCAAATACTACAAGGAGCAATACAATCGTAACAATGAAAGGTACCGCTTCCTTGGTATACACATTTATTGGGCAGCCAAGTATTGAACACGTAGAGTACATGGTGACCCCAATCGGAGGAGTCATCCCTCCCATTGTCACCAATATCATGAACAATATCCCAAAATGAACTGGATCAAATCCTAGCCTGGTAACGATAGGAAGGAAAATTGGGGTAAGAATTAATACGTTAGCTGTTGCCTCCATAAACATACCGATCACAAACACAAACGACATGACTATCAACAACACTAAATACTGATTGCTTGTAACCATAAGAATGCCTCGAGCAAGTGTCTGTGGCACTTGTCCAGTAACCAAAGCATACCCAAAGGCATTTGAACAGATGATTATTATCATAATGACAGCCAGATCCACAGCTGTCTGACGCAATACTTCCATCAGCTTTGACAGGGTGAGTTCCCGATAAACGAGAATACCAATTATCAAGGCATACACAACAGCAAAAGCCCCTGCTTCAGACGGAGTAAAGATTCCAAATCGGATACCAACAATCAAAATAACAGGAAACATAATAGCCCATATATTTTCCCATAATCCCTTTAGTACCTCTTTAAAGGTTGCGGGCTTCTCAGTTTCCCTCATATAACTACGCTTTTTTGAGATAAATGCAACGGATACCATAAGGCCAATGGTCATGAGAGCACCGGGAACTATACCTGCAAGGAATAAACGCCCGATAGAAACCTCTCCGGTAACCCCGTAAAGAATTAATCCGATACTTGGAGGAATGGTAGAAACGATAAGCCCCCCCATTGCAAGAATAGCTGCTGTAAAACCTTTTGAGTACCCCTTCTTTTGCATATCCGGACCCAAGATTCTTGCTTCCATCGCTGCATCAGCTGTTGCGGAACCAGAAATCCCCCCCATCAGAGCACTTAGAACAACAGACACCTGTGCAAGGCCACCGTACATATGCCCAGTGATCACAGTCGAGAATCTTATCAGTCGTTTTGTAATTCCTGTTTCATTCATCAAATTCCCTGCAAGTACAAAAAATGGAACGGCCAACAAAGAAAAAGACTGTGTACTACTTACCATTCTCTGTACAACAATTTGAAACGGAACTCCTTCCGCAATGAAGTAAAATACACTTGAAATACCTACTGCAAAGGCCACAGGCATACCGAATGCTAAAAACAACACAAAGAATACTGCTAGATATACCATTATGCTTCCTCCCTCGGTGTGCCTTTTAACAAACTCTTTATATATCCTGAAATTTGCTTAACCACAGTGATGGTCATCAATGCACTACCAAAGGGTGCGCTCGCTGTAGCGAAAGAATAACTTATTGGTAATGTTTGGAAACTTCTTTGGCGGTTTATAATACACAGATTCACACCATAGATAAAAACAAAAACAAGAAAAACAAGAATCAAAATACTGTTAACCAGGCGAATAACAAGTTGTTTTCTCTCCGAGAAGATCTCAACCAACATATCAACACCCATGTGCTTATTCAGTGAGAGTGCCAGGTCTGCTCCAATGAAGCAGACCCATGCAAAGGTCAATTGTGCCAGATCTGTTGACCAAGACATATCAATTCCAAAGAACCTCAACACTGCAGCTAGAAACACTAGCAATATCAACACAGAGAGCCCAATACTGACAAACAATTCTTCAATCTTTTGTACTGACACTTTGACCTACCCCTTATTATCGGCCAAGCTCTTGGTCAATTTTATCTTTCAGAGCTCGGTACCCAACTTCGTCATACGCTTTTTCAGCTGCTGCAATGAAAGCTGCCTTATCAACCTGAGTCAAAGTCAAGCCGCTATCAATTGTCTGCTGCAAATACTCAGCATCATTTGCTGCTACAGTTTCAGAAGCAGATTTTCCGGCATTATACGACTCTTCCATGAGTATCTGCTGATACTCGGCCGGCAGCTTCTGGAACCAGCTGTTACTAATAACCAATCCAGTCAGAAGCTGGAAATGACCAGTCTCAGCCACATAATCTGTAACTTCATAGATACTTGATCCAACTGCTGCAGAGTTGTGTACTTCAACACCCTCAATAACCTTCTGCTGAAGTGCCTGATAAGATTCAGACCAAGGGATAACCGTAGTATTAGCTCCCATTGCTTCCAAGGATTTGGTAACAATCTCGGACCCAGAGGATCTAATTCTTTGTCCATTCAAATCTGATGGCTTGGTGACAGGATTCTTGGTATAGAGGTTTCTACTTCCCTGGAAATAGTTAAAAGACAAAATCTTGAACCCATATTCTTCGAATTGCCCTACCAAATCCTGATAAACAGAAGTCTCCATCAATCTGAGAGCATCCTCATAGTCAGTTGCAATATACGGTCCACCAAGAATACCAAATTCCTTAATATAGTTACTCATACGACCTGGATCGGTTATTACACCAACACCAGCACCTACTTTCGCTTGTTCCAGAACATCTTCATCAGCCCCTAACTGCGAACCAGAATACAACTCAACTTTTACATCGCCATTGGTTCTAGATTCCACGTTAGCCTTGAAAAGCTCCAACCCTTTATAAAGAGGGTCATTCTCAGTCAATACGGTACCAACTTTCAACGTAAACGATTTTGCAGATTCGGATGAGCCCGCTGCAAAGACTACAGTAGATACAATCATCACACAGACCAGTAAAACTAGATGTTTTTTCATACCATCTCCTCCATTTTCAATAACATACTAGCATGTTAGCACTGTTATTCTGATCAGTCAATAAATTTTTTATGTATCTTACAAATTATGACTATTTAGTTTTATTTTATATAGTTAATAGGTTTTCAAAATATATTTCAATAAACAATCATATAGATCTGTTGTTATTCAAACAATACATATTTATTTCTATGTACAATATACTTCGTCTATTTCTTGCGTCTAACATGTTAGTATGTTATCTTTTTATTAAGATGCAAATGAATAAATATTTTGTTATATTATAGAAATAAGAGTAATTGAGGGAAGCATGGTTAAAAAAACACGTACCACTACAGCCGAGGAGGTGTATTCTTCGGTAAAAGCGAGGATACTAAACCTAACATATAAGCCAGGACATTCATTGAGTACATTCACGTTATCAGAAGAGCTTCAAGTTAGCAGATCCCCCGTGAGAGAAGCCTTGATACGGCTTGCAGCAGAAAATCTTGTAGAGATATTCCCTCAGATTGGAACACGTGTATCTCTCATAAATCTGGACAAAGTAAGTGAAGAGCGCTTTTTGAGAAAGAGTCTTGAGGAATCTGCCATCAGGGAATTTGTTACCAATCCAAGTGCAAAGCATCTCCAAAGTATGAAAATGCTCATTGAAGAACAAAAGATTGCAATTCAAAACAAGAATATTGTTCTTTTTCTCGATAAAGACGATGCATTCCATGAAGAATATTTTAATGCAATCAATAAAAGTTCTTGCTGGGAACTATCTGTGAACTTTACTGCCAATGAACATCGGCTGCGACTCTTATCACTATCATCTGTAGGTGGAACATCAGACACTGTTGTAGAAACACATAACAATTTGATAACAGCCATAGAATTGCAAGATGAACAAAAAGCATTGGGCATTATACGTCAACATTTGGGCAGAATCAGTAATGAAATTTCAAAACTCGTTGCACAATACCCTGAAATCTTCACCTATAACGACGACAAGAATCGCTCTAGATATCCTAAGAAGAGCATGGCATTCCCTGAAAATTTCCTAGCTACTATTGGTTGACGGTTCTCATCTCCAGCGTATGATATGCAGTCTCAAGACAGTCGTCTAGATGTATGAAACATCGAGGGGATTCAGGAAACAAGTCGTAAGTTTTTCAATCAAAACCAGACACCCTTAGAGAACTGGCCACGTGCAGCAGTACTGAACCCTTTCTCCTACCGTTTAAAGAAGGGGAAACGAAACGAACGCTCAGAGCTTTGTGATTGAACTTTCTCTTCTTGCACACTAGGTTCCACGGCAAAAAGGGAGAGAATGCACGTGCCAAGCCCCTCTGCAATTCTCTGGTGACCATCTTTGTCCAAGTGCAATTGGTCTATATCACTTGGACCAGCAACGCTGCTTGCATCGAAGAAGAGAAGTCCGTTTCTCTCTGTCATCTCTTGGATGGCAGGAGAGAGATTTTTACTCAGAAGTACCGATTCAGAAGTGAAACTGACAAACGGAGACTGTTCTATCTCATCTCCAATATGAATAGGAGAGACCACCAACGCCTCTGGAATAGGATACCCATCCCCATAGGGGTGTGTCTTGATCATGACAGCAAGCTGCTCGATTGCTTTTGCTATGATCTGTTCGTTGGCATGAAAGAAGCATTTGCAGTCATTGGTTCCGAGACTGAGAATGACCAAGTCCAGGGGACGATGGCTCTGCAGAGCAACCGGCAGGAACTGCCGACCTGAGCGATACGGCTCAAGAGGGTCATCAAATACGGTGGTTCGCCCACCTAGGCCCTCTTCAACTATCTGAAAATCGGGACCAAGAAGGGAGGACAAAATTCCTGTCCATCGCTTGTCATAGGGCCACCGACCCCCACTTGGGTTGGTTCCAAACGTATTTGAGTCACCATAACAGAGAATTCTTCGCATAACGCTTAGTATACTGAAGTGTTCAAATCAACGAAAGTAGCTTGGATATTTCTCTCGAATCGCATACTCATCAATCTTGTAACGACTGAGATGCCTCTCCATCAGCTGCCCTGCAAACTCTGCATTCTTTTCTTTGATCGCCTCAGCTATAGCCTGATGGTCACTTACAATCTTGATATCCGTTACTGCATTCAGGCTCATGGCACGTACTCGGTCGAAATGGATGGTAAGACCTTCCATCCAGTGGTAACACTGCATTCGGTTTGCCAAGCGGAACAACAGAGCATGAAACTGATTATCGAGCTCCAGAAGGTTCTCCGGATGGGGATGCTCCAGATAGAAATTCTGCAACCGGATATTCTCTTCCAGGGGATCAAGATCGGGACGGTCTTCCATGGATGCAAGCATCCTCACTACTTCCCGTTCCAAGACCAAGCGAAGGAAGCGGGACTCCTCCACCATGGCGTAGTCGATCAACATGATGCGACTTCCCTTCTGGGGAAGAATCTCTACAATATTGACCCGACTGAGTTCAATCAAGGCTTCACGGACAGGGGTACGGGAGATACCCAGCTGCGCTGCAATCTCATTCTCGCTGACCATATTTCCGGGTTCCAACGCCAGTGAAATAATATTCTCTTTCAATTCACGAAGGGCGTACTCCCGCGCAGTTTCCTTTCCCTGCCGAGTTTCTCTGTGCATGCTGCCTCTCCTACCGTTAGGATCTATCCTACCATCTTTCCCGTTGCCAGGGTACCTTTCAACCCTGTGTTCCCCCTCTCCATAAAAAATATTCATCTGGAGAAACGTCCCCTCTGTATTGCTTGGTTGGATGAAGAGATCAGAATCTTCTTTTGAGCCCAAAAGAGGCCAGTGATCGGGAAAATCACTGGCCCAAGGGAGTCGTGTTGTTTGGCAGAAAAGCAAAACCGAGATGTAGTACCGGACAACAGCGAAAGTGAAAGATACCCACTCTGGAGTAGAGACAATCAAGTAGAATCCTGTTGGGAATGAAGGGCTTTATCCCTGCAGCGTACCTTCTATCCTTCCCTTATCACATCCCTTCCTAGTAATTAGCATACGCTTAAATGTTAAAAATTGTCAATAAGCCAAGATATTATCCATTAGAATATATAAATTTATCGAAATACTCTAGCACTATTTCGTTACATTAGAAAAAACTCTGCTTCTTCTGTCAGAAGCTATACACATCTGGTTGCCAGTTTTGGCGAATAGGGATTCAGGACTCGTTGGCATACCCCCGAGCTATGTCACAGCTACGTATGTCACTCTTTTTTTATCTACATATTGACCAAAGAGAGTACTTCCTCGTATATTTGTCTATGGCAATTATTGCCAATTAAAAATATATGGAGGTTTGCATGATTGATCTCTGCACCATCCGAAAGTTGCAGACTTCCCTTCGCAACTTTGAAGAGCAATTGAAACAGCAAACAGGACTCTCATTCAACGACGCCTTGCTGCTGTGTGCCGTTAACAAGGGAATTTGCGAACCCAGTGCCCTCGCAAAGGAGCTGGAACTCTCGCCATCCCGCCTTACCCGCATCCTCGACAGCTTGGAAAGTCGCAAGCTGGTCGAGAGAACCTTGAGCATCATGGACCGAAGAAGCCTGACAGTTGCATTGACCGAAGCGGGCAGCGAAATGGTACAAACCTATAGTTGTTCAGAACTTACCCTTCCGAGCGAACTACAGTTCACCCAATCGGCTACCACGTAGGAGAATCTATGGAAAAGAAATATCTCATTATTGGAGGAGTTGCAGGCGGGGCAGGAACCGCCGCCCGACTCAGAAGACGGGACGAGAACGCCCAGATCATTATGTTTGAGCGTGGAGAGTATATCAGCTACGCAAACTGTGGTCTTCCCTACTATGCAGGAAATGTCATCACTGAGCGATCCAGACTCTTCGTCATGACCCCGGATAAGTTCATGGAATCATTGAATGTAGAGGCACGTATCCAGAGCGAGGTTGTCTCGATCAATCGTGAGGCAAAGACCATCCATGTAAAAGACCTGAAGCGTGGAACTGAATATGATGAACGCTATGACGTGCTCATCCTCTCCCCCGGTGCCAGCCCTGTGCGTCCTCCCATTCCAGGTATCGATCACCCAGGCATTATGTCACTTCGATCAGTAAGCGATATTGATTCCATCAAGGAGAAGATTGACAGCCCGGCAACCAAGCGGGCAGTGGTCGTTGGTGGAGGCTTCATCGGCCTTGAAATGGCCGAAAACCTCAAGGACCGCGGCCTCCAGGTCTCGGTTGTGGAAGCACTCGACCAAGTCATGAACATCATCGACTATGATCTGGCTGCCGATGTCCAACAACACATCAGGGCCAAAGGGGTAAACCTTTTTCTCAAGGATGGGGTAGCTTCCTTCATAGACCACGGATCCTTGGTCAGCGTGCAACTGCAGTCGGGCACCCTGATCGATGCCGATTTGGTTATACTCTCAATCGGCGTACGCCCCGACACTGCATTCCTGAAGGATTCAGGCATTACCTTGGCTAAAAATGGAGCTATCAAGGTGGACGAGTATTTTACCACCAACGATGCATCCATCAGGGCAGTTGGAGATGCCATCGTCTTTGAGAGTCCCCTCTCGAAGCTGGATGTCACCATTCCCCTTGCAGGACCTGCGAACAAGCAGGCCAGACTCTGCGCTGACAATATTATTGATGGAAACAAGAAACCCTATACAGGGATTATCGGCACCAGCATTGCCAAGATCTTCGACATGAGTGTAGCCGCAACCGGTCTTACAGAAAAAACCCTAAAGGCTTCAGGGCTCCCCTACCGCAGCGCCATCACCCACACCGGAAACCACGCAGGCTACTATCCCAATGTAAGACAGCTCACCCTGAAGATTCTCTACCACCCACAAACAGGAAAAGTCTGGGGTGGACAGGCAGTAGGATATGGTGGGGTCGACAAGCGTATCGACATCATTTCAGCGTTCATCGGAAAAGAAGGGACCGTCTATGATCTGGCAGAGTTCGAGCAGGCCTATGCCCCTCCATTCTCCAGTGCGAAGGACCCTGTGAATATGGTTGGATTCATCGCCGTCAATGTCCTGGAAGGCATGAGTGACACCATCGGGTGGAATGAGGCTGAAGAAGCACGCAAGAAAGGTGCCTTCATGCTCGATGTACGCAGTGAGGAAGAATTCGAGCTTGGCGCCATCGAAGGCGCAGTCAATATTCCAAATACTGACCTTCGCAGTCGGTTGAAAGAAGTTCCAAAGGATCGAAAGATCATCCTCAACTGTGCCATGGGTCTGCGTGGCTATTTCGCAGAGAGGATTCTTCGCCAGAATGGCTTTACCCAGGTGAGAAACCTCACCGGTGGATTCAAGACCTATGATATAGCAATGCGGGAGCGTGAACTTCTCGAACATAAGACGGTCCTGACCATCAAGGAAGAGAGTGCAACCATTGACAACCTCAACGAGGACGGTTCCTTCAGAAGAAGAACCGAGAACAAGATTTTCAAGGTGGATGCCTGCGGACTGCAGTGTCCCGGCCCGATCATCCGTCTCAAGAAGGAGATTGACAACCTCGAGGAGGGAGATCGCATTGTCATCAAGGCATCAGACCCTGGTTTCGGCGTAGACGTCCAATCTTGGAGCAAGATGACCGGAAACAATCTGGTATCGGTTACCACTACAGAAGGCATTATTGAGGCGGTTGTAGAGAAAGGCAATGCCAATATCTGCTCCACATCTGCTTCAGCGGGTGAAAAACCGGCCATTTGTGCCCCGGACAACGGTGCTACCTTTGTGGTCTTCTCAAATGACCTGGACAAGGCACTCGCATCCTTTGTTCTGGCAAATGGGGCTGCAGCCTCAGGAAAACAGGTTACCATGTTCTTCACCTTCTGGGGATTGAGTGTACTACGCAAGAAAAATGCACCATCAGTCAAGAAGGATTTCATGGGGAAGATGTTCTCCAGCATGCTTCCCAAGGGAATGGATGAGCTTGGGCTCTCCAGCATGAACATGGGAGGAATGGGTGCAAAGATGATGAAAGGCCGCATGAAGAAGAAACATGTCGACCAAGTCACCCAAATGTTCGAAGATGCAAAGAGTTCAGGAGTACGCATGGTGGCCTGTCAGATGTCTATGGATATCATGGGCATCACCAAAGAGGAACTTCTTGACGGCATCGAAGTTGGAGGCGTTGCAACCTACATGGGTGCCGCATCCGAGAGCAAAGTCAATCTGTTTATCTAATTCCTAATAGTGGGGTGGCCTCTGGTCGGCGACGGCTGGGCCATCCCCCATCTCATCCACCACATCAGAGACACGTTTTTCCAGTGCTTCGAGACGGCTCCTCAGAAGTCCGATTTCTTTGGCTTGTTCAGTTACCACAGAATCGAGCGTTACGATCGTCTCTTCCGCATAGGCAAGTTTCATTTCAAGCTTTGTCAGACGTTCTTCCATAGCAGTCGCTCCTTGTATGCACATCCTATCATGAGGCCGTTTCTTCAGCAACTCTCCGGGAGTGTTGCAAGATACATCAGTATTTGTGCAAATAACCCTTGTAAGCTGGCCTATTCATGATATACTGACTTGTATTTTGTTGCAAAATGGTGCAGATATGAGGAACTAGTGTATGAAAGGTGAACGTGTTGCACAACTTGAGCTGTTGTTGCACTCCCATCCGGAAGGATTGAGGAGAGCTGAAATTGCACGCCGTCTTGGCGTCCATCGCTCAACTATCAGCAGATATGTAGACGAATTGAAGCTCTATATTGATATCTATGAGGAAAACAATCTCATCAAGATCAAGAACCGAGAAGAGGATGAGAACATTGCCCTCAGTGTATATGAAAGCCTTGCTTTCAACCTCTCAGCGGAGATGCTTGCAACCAGCTCAGAGTTCCAGAATCCTCATCTTGCCTCAGGACTGCGAAAGATAGCCATGAATATGCGCTCCTATGCACCAAAGATCAGTGAGAATGTAGTTATTCTGGCAGAACAAATTGACAAGAAGGTACAGGAGAAGAAGGAGTGCAGCAAGTTCAACTCCGTCCTGGAGGTTCTCATTGACTCCTGGGTCTCCGGTCGTATTGTAAGAATTGTTCAGAGCCTGAAAGGCTTCGATCCCATCGAGACCGAGCTCGCCCCCTACTTCATCGGCTTCCGTGAAGAAGATACCGGTGGAAGGCACCCGATCAGCGTGACAGGGAGACTGCGCCATACCACAGAGATTGTAACCATCGATATCAGTACCATTACCAGCGCAATTATCCTGGATGAGACCTACACCATTCCAGACAACCTCAAACCATTCAAGTTCCGAGAGAGCGAAGAGCATTATGAGGCAATAGACATGATTCCCCTAAGCCTTAGACTCAAGGAGCGCTCAGCAATGAACGTATTCCGTTCCGTGGTACATGGAACACCTGTCTTTGACAAAACAGAAGATGGAGAGCTTATCTGCAACATGGATGCAGAAAATTCGATCGAGCTCTACCTGAGGATTATCCAGTGTGGTGACTCAGTGGAGATATTGGGACCTGATAGTTTCCGGAAGAAATTCTGCAAAATGCTGAATAAAATACTGGCTCTCTATCAGTAATAATTATCTTGCCCCTTGGCATGAATGTCGTTATGCTAGGAAGAGGAGGAAACAACTATGAAAGAGTATGAATGCGATCTTTGTGGGTATGTATATGACCCGAAAGTAGGTGATCCCGATAACGGAATCAAGCCCGGAACAGCCTTTGAAGATCTCCCCGAGGATTGGGTCTGCCCTCTCTGTGGAGCTCCTAAGTCTGACTTTTCACCCCGCGACTAATAAAGCGGGTTTCTAGAGACGGGGATGGGACGACCTTCCCCGTTTTTTCATGCCCCAGAGAGATGAGGATTCCATATGTTCCGACCCATGAGAAGAAGCAAACAACAACTCAGCACCAGTAATACGAATGTCATCCTGGATGAAGGCTCCTACGGCATACTCTCCTGCCTGGGCGATGATGACTACCCCTATGCTGTTCCCCTCAACTATGTATACCGGGAAGGAAAGCTGTACATGCATAGCGCAAAAAATGGTCACAAGGTGGATGCAATCACCAACCATGCCAAGGTCTCATTCACCGTTGTCGGCAAGGATAGCATTGTCAGCAAGGAGTACACCACCTATTTTTCCAGTGTCATTGCATTTGGAAGAGCACGTTTTGCAACTGGGGAAGAATACAAGCGTGCCTTCCACTCACTGGTGGATAAATATGCAGCTGACCAACCACCGGAAGAGAGGAGCAAAGAGGTGGAACATTGTTCTCAAGCGATCATCATTGCCATCGACATTGACCACATCACAGGAAAACAAGCAAAGGAACTGATGGGGACTACCTCAATATAACGCTCTTATATTCCCTGAAAAAGAGAACAAATGGTTCGTGGGGAAAGAAAAACGCGTACACATCATACACGAAATGGAAAAACCATAGTACATTGGAATACAAGAATGACACAACAAAGGAGTATCTGACGATGTTGGAAGCTATTGAAAAAAGAAGAGCCTATCGCGCCCTCGATACAAAAACCATTCCAGAGGAAGTATTGCTTCGTCTCTCTGAAGCAGCACACACCGCCCCTTCCTCCATGAACAACCAACCATGGAGACTGGTAACGGTCAATGAGGAAGCTGTACTGAACCAGGTGAAGGAAGAAGCATTGGCACCGGGAAACTATTGGGCAAAGAAAGCCCCCGCCATGGTCGCAGTGGTAACCAACAATGCTTGGGGAATGACCTTGGGCAAACGAAACTATGCCCCCTTTGAAGTGGGAATGGCTGCAATGGCTTACCAAATGCAGGCAATACATGAGGGTCTGTATGTGCACCCGATTGCCGGATTCAACGAAGATGCAGCCAAGAAAATCCTCCATATTTCCGATGAGGATTCCATTATGGTTTTTCTGGTTGTCGGATACCCCGGGGACAGTTCACACCTCAGTGACAAGCACCAAGAGAGCGAGAAGGGAGAACGTGAAAGGCTTCCCCTGGAAAAGGTGCATGCCTTCAACCAGTTTCACCAGCAGTTGAAACCTGAAGGGAAATAGGACCTATTGCAGGTGCACTATCTCCTGCTTGATCGCCTCATTGAGCCGCTCTTCCTCTGTTATGATCATCTCACTCTCCTTAAGAAAGGAGCTACCGATCATTCCTGCTGCAAGAAGAGCGGCCAGGGTGGCAAGCAGCATTGGTGCATACTGTTCAGTGATCATCAAGGAAAAAACAAGAATGGCTGCGCAGGCAGCCTGACTGTAGAGCAAGAGCATTCCCTGGATGACTTCCTCGTTGATACCCTGACCCAATTCTGCAGCATACTGGGAACCGATGGGAATCGCTGCAAGCAGTGAGAGCCCTACAATGGAAGACCCGATGAGGGCAACAGCCTCGCTGTTCAGGATTACAGTGCCGATCTGCTGGCAGAATACCAAGAGAAGAATACCTGGAATTGAACAGACATTACAAAATACATAGAAGAGTTTTCTTCGTCTGAAACGATCGGAGAGTGCCGGAAGAATAATGGCTCCAACCATACCACCGGCCAGCATCGCTATGCCAAGGAATCCATTGGAATCAGCAAATCCAAGATAGGCACTGATCTCATCAATCTTAATAAAGAGGGTCATCAGCACCCCCCAGCCAATCGAGAAGATAATCATCAACCCACGAAGGGAAGGAATGGCATTGATGGCTCGAAAGGACTGCCTGTAGTGTACCTTGTTGTTGCTTGCAATCGCAGAGGAGGGAGACGGGGGATTTTCCCGTATCAGAAGCGCAGGAACCAGTGCAAGGACAGAACTGAGGATGGCATAGAAACGCATCAATTCTTCAAAGCCACTGCCCCACGAAGGATCATTTGCCTTGGTGACAACCAAGATCGGGGAGAGAATCATCACCACCCCGAGCGAAAGATATTGGCTTGCACTGGTGATGCCGACTGCCATGCCACGTTCCCTGATGGGAAACCAGCGACTGACTATCTCAGTAATACTGGTCAGAACCAATGCCTGTCCGATTGCAAGGACAAACTGGCCCAGAAGCACCATGGAAAAGGTAGAAAGATAGAGCCATTTGGTCATGGAGCCAAAGATGATAAGACCACTGGCAATCCAGGTCGCCTTTCGGATTCCCAGACGATGCAGGAGATAGGAAGAAGGGATGCTCACAATCACAAACACCACAAGATAGGTCAGGGAGAGCAAATCCACTGGACGGGCATAGGTGAGCGTAAGCTGTGATGCATAGTAGTCATTTGCAACCCTTCCCACAGGAGAAAGGTTCAGCCAATGCACCTCCACCGAGAGAATCAGCAGAACCAAAGAGAGGAGAATCAACCATCGGTAGCGATATGCCTTCACACTTTTCATACCGTACAGGATAGCCCATTACCATTGATTTGTATATCTCCACTGGAAGAACCAGATACAGTATCGTATACTCACTGTATGCAAGAAACACTAACCCTATTGAATAATCGAAGAAGTATCCGCTCCTTCCAGGAACGGGTGATCGAGCAAGAACAGCTCTCTCTCTTGAAACAGGCAACACTGCGTGCGCCAACGGCAGGGAATATGGCGCTCTACTCAGTAATAGAGGTGGAAGATCAAGAAAAAAAGAATGCATTGGCTGAAATTTGCGATACCCAGGACATGATCAGCAAGGCTCCCCTCGTCTGGGTATTCCTCGCTGATATGCAGAAATGGGTGAACTACTTCCACGAAAGCGGTGCTGTTGAGCGAGGAGAAGCACACAAGCAGATAGCCTTCCGTAAACCAGGTCTGGGAGATCTACACCTCTGCATGCAGGATGCCATTATCGCTGCACAAAATGCAGTGGTTGCAGCCGAGGCGTTGGGTATTGGCTCCTGTTATATCGGAGATGTCATTGAACGTTTCGAGGATCTGAGAGATCTTCTGGAACTGAAACAGTACACTATCCCCGCATGTATGCTGATCTTCGGCTATCCAAAGGGAAAAGGTTCCAAGAAGCTTACTCCACGCTGCCCCCAAAGCTCCATGTTCATGCAAGACCGATACAAAGAGATGCACATCGAGCAGCTGCAGGAAGCTTACAAGGAACATGAAGAGCAGAGAAGAGCTACCAATGCACTTCCCTATGAGAATACTGGGACCCTCGCCGACTACTACTATGTGAGAAAACATTCCAGTGAATTTATGGAGGAGATGAACCGTTCCACACAGGTCATGTTTGACTGGTGGGTTGGTCGTTGAAAACCTTGCCTACACCCGATTTTGCCTTTACCATGAGAGCCATGCCATATTCAATTGTCTTGGTGGATGATGAGTCTGCTGTACGAGAAGGAATCCGGAGTCGTACCCCTTGGGAGCGTTATAACTTTACGGTAGTGGGGGAAGCGGGTAACGGTATAGAAGCCCTCGAGCTTGTCGAGGAGTTGCATCCTGATGTCGTAATCACAGATATCAGGATGCCCTACCTTGATGGAATGGAACTCATCAAGAAGATCCGTCAAGCACATCCGGCAACCACCATGGTCATCCTAAGCGGGTATGACGAGTTCACCTACGCACAGCAGGCAATGCACTATGATGTCAGCGAATATGTCCTCAAACCTGTCTCTGTTGACGATCTTTGCAGACTTCTTGAACGTTTGGGCTCTCGATTGGACGAGGAGATCAAACGAACACAGGACCGAAAGCGACTTATGGAGGTCTATACGCAAGCCCTCCCTCTGATCAGGGAGAAGTTTCTGCTCTCCCTGCTCACCACCACCCAGGCAACGAGTGATGCTACCTTGGTTGCTAAGGCACATGAGTACGGACTTGACCTCGACAAGGATGAGTTCATGGTTGCACTTATCGAGAGCGATCATATCCAGAACACCTCATTGCAGACTCTGGCCATGTTCGAAGTGGTGAACGAGGTGTGTATGAAGGAGGAAGGATCTCTGGCATTTCAGTTCGAAAACCAAATTGCCATCATCTTCCACGCAAGGAGCCATGGGCAACCACACTATGACTCAGTATTCAAGAAGCAGACCTATCGAAAAGCAGAACAGATACAGGCCTATCTGGAAAAGTATAACTTCCATGTAGTGCTTGGTATCGGAAACCAGGTACACGCACCCTCTGCAATTTCCCAGTCCTACCATCAGGCACTACGTGCACTCAACTACAGTTCCTGCTACCCCGAGCAGACACTTCTATTCATCAGTGACTTGGAGAGCGAAATGTCTGAGGAGCAAGTGAACGTCCACCAGGAACTGCAGGCCAACATCCTGCTCTCAGTAAAAATGGGCAGTGAGCAACAGGTGAACGACGCTGTCTCGCAGATGTTTGGAGAAGCACTTGCCTCTGTCAGCCTCATACAGCTCCAGGAGCTGGTACTCTCACTCTCACTCTCTCTCCAGGAGCTGGCCCATAGCTACGGACATACCATATTTGCCCTAAGAGAGGAGGAAGGAAGGAATCTCTTCTCGGAACTTGCAACCATAACCACGCTGGGCAAGGCAAGACGCTGGTTTACGCATATCTGTCTTGAGATCAGGGAGAAGATAGCAGGCCAGAGAGAGAACTCCCACATCCAGTTCATCGGAAAGGCAAAGAACCTGATCACCAAGCACTTCAGTGAAGCAGGCTTTGGACTTGAGGAGATTTGCGAGATGATCGGGGTCAGTCCCTCTTATTTCAGTTCCACCTTCAAGAAGGAGGTTGGCTTGAGTTTCGTGCAATACCTGACAGCAATGCGAATGGATAGAGCAAAAGAACTCCTGATAAAGACTGAGGGGAAAACCTATGAGATTGCCCAAGCCGTTGGCTATACCGAGCCGAACTACTTCAGTTTCTCCTTCAAACGCCACGTGGGGATCTCCCCCAGCCAATACAGACAGGCAAACCGATGAAGCAAGCAAAGCAGCCATACTCCATCATGACCCTCCTGACCTTTGCCATAGCAGTGGTCTCCATCTCCTTTACGCTGCTTATCTCTGCCATCCTCTACAGCCAGTTCTCTTCCAGAATACGTGAGAACGCTACAGTCTCAACCCGTGAGATCGTACGCCAAGTCAATGCAAACCTCAGTTACTATACCAATGACATCCTCACCATAGCGAGTTATGCAAGGGACCTTGCAAAGCAAACCAACGTCCTTCCCAGGGAAGAGATTGAAAACCGTCTCCGATCCATTGTGGACAGTCGCCAGGATATCGTCTGTCTTGTCCTGTTCGACCTCGAGGGAAAGACCCTGCTCTCCACCAGTGATGCCCCACGCCGGCCGACAGAGGAGATCACAGGTCAGACTTGGTTCACCCGGGCCATCGGAGGGGAAGGCAACTTCTACTTCACCGGGCCCCACGTACAACAACTATTCTCTTCCAGTTACCCTTGGGTAATCACCTACAGTCAGCAGATCAGCTATACAGACAAGACCGGGGAACTGAGACAGGGGCTATTGCTTATCGACATGAATTTCTGGGCAGTGAGTGAGCTCTGCCAGAGTGCAAAGCTTGGATCATCGGGCTATGTCTACTTCATCGACAACAACGGAAAGATTGTCTACCACCCCTACCAGCAGCTGATCAACTCAGACCTCTTCAACGAAGATATTGACTCAGTGCAGGAACACATATTCGGCACCTTCACCAAATCCTTTGAAGGCAGAGAGCGTCTGGTCATCATCGATACGGTCAACAATGCTCGCTGGAGAATTGTAGGGGTAGCATACATGGATGAATTGATGGCCGGACTGGATCAGTACACGACTGTCATGCTCATTGTCCTTGCCTTCTGTATCATTACCACCATTATCATCAGCCGTACCATCTCGGCCTACATCAGCAGACCCATCAAAGAACTGGAACGTCTCATGAACAGTGTGGAGCGTGGCGATTTCTCATCACCTCCAACCGTTGGCGGAAACCAGGAGGTTGCTGCCCTCTCCCAGACCTTTGCAGTGATGGTACAACGTATTCGCCAGCTCATGGATGACATTGTAAAGAGCCAGGAGATGAAACGTAAGTTTGAACTTGATGCCTTGCAGGCAAAGATAAATCCCCACTTTCTCTACAATACCCTGGATTCGGTGGTCTGGATGGCTGAGCAGGATGACAGTGCCGGTGTCATTACCATGGTCACTGCACTGGCACGACTCTTCAGGATATCAATCAGCAAAGGTCGGGATATCATCACGCTCAGAGAGGAGCTGGAACATGTCAGGAACTACCTGATCATCCAGCAGATCAGATATAGAGACAAATTCCAGTT
>JBFWKK010000041.1:0-21359 GCA_050252715.1 Sphaerochaeta sp.
TCCCATGGTATCTCCCTGTTTATCTTGATTTAGTGGTAAACCAATGATAACACGATTCCCATGGGATATTTTTTTGTCTCCTTTCTCTCTCTTTTTAGTGGGACACTTCATATTACTACTCGCGCCCATCTCTGTGTAGTGGTTTCTATCTGCCAGGGAGCAGAGCAGCATGCCCAGTACAGGAGAGGAGGTTATGAATTTACAAGGAGTGTACTGATTTTACATGTCTGATGGCTTGACAGCTGCCCCTGCCAAATTCATTGTGGATAGAGAGGAGAACGATCTATGAGAAACTACTTGCTTCTTCTCCTAACACTACTGATCCTCCCCCTGGCAGTGCTGACCGGCGAGATAGCACCTCTGGAGTATCGCTCTATGCAGCTCAATGCTCCTGAACAATTACAGCTGTCGGTTGCCCATGTCTCCAAGCGGTGGAGACCCTTTTCCGGTGGCACAGCGATAACCGTGAAAGCTGAAGTAATCGGGGTGGTTTCCAGTGAAACCAATCTAGTGGAAGGCGATTCCATAACCATCTCCTACGTGCATCAAAAGTTGAAAAAGGGATGGGCAGGCCCCCGACCGATTCCCATACTTGATAAAAAGAGTGAAACCACAGCCTTCCTTGTCTATGACGAGGATGCTGGCCTGTATGTTCCCGCTGCACGGGGAGCATCCTTCGAACCCCTCATAACGATGTATTGAACGGACCAGCAAAAATAGTATTAATGGCTTTCTATGTAAAGGCTTGTTTCTTGTCTAGATGGCAGTTGGCATATACAATACATCAGATGGAGAGAGAGCCTTATGCAGATTTTGGTGGTCTATGATTCTATGTATGGGAATACAGAGAAAATTGCTCAAGCAATCGGCACTGCAACCCAAGCAACCGTAGTGAGTGTGAACCAGGTTAAGAAAGACCATCTGTTTGGCCTCGATATCCTGATCGTCGGTTCTCCAACCCAAGCCTTCCAACCCCTGAAACCCGTCAAGACTTTCCTGAAAGACCTTCCTGCAGGGTCGTTGGAGGGAGTCAAGGTTGCCTCCTTCGATACCCGAGTAGATGTGGATGAGGTAGGCAGCAAACTGTTGAGTTTTCTGGTAAAGCTGTTTGGGTACGCCGCTGAGCCGATGCAAGCGAAATTGGTGAGGAAGGGAGGTATCAGAACCATTTCTCCTGAGGGCTTCATCGTCACTGGCAAGGAAGGTCCTCTCAAAGATGGTGAAGTTGAACGTGCCATCATGTGGGCCAAGCAGATGCTCCCATGAACACTTTAAAAGTGGGTTACCGTACACGATGGTAGGGAAGGGGCCAGTCATGCCCAAGATGTACTCCTTATTACTGTAGTGACTACGCCCAGATGATCAGGGAGGAATTTTGTGGCCCTGTGGACATCATTGGTCTTTCCAACGGGGGGCCTGTTGCACTGCACTTTACAGCGGATGTACTTGCATTCCTACTTGAAGCAGACGCAGAGAGAGATGTTCGTATGCATATTTTTTGAATATTCATACGGTTTTCTTGGTTTGGTATTGACAGGGACCGAGCGGGAACGGTAAGGTTTTGCCATGAAAACGAATCAGAACCGCGTCCATCACCATCATCTTCTGTGTAACCGACCGTAGACAGGTGGGCTCTGGACCTCTATATACAGACCTCCGCATGTCGCGGGGGCTTTTTTTATCCCCAGGAAGGAGAAAACCATGGCTGAAGTAGTGAGAATTGCAATCCAGAAAAGCGGAAGGCTGAGCGAGAAAAGTCTGCAGATCATCAAGAACTGCGGGATCAAGTTCGGTAGCGATGCACGAGTTTTGAAGGAGGAAGCATCAAACTTCCCCTTGGAGTTTCTCTATGTACGGGATGATGATATCCCCTCGTATATCAGGGACGGTATTGCAGACATCGGAATTGTAGGAAGAAATGAGTATGACGAGCAAGCGATTGACTTGCTCGTGCTCAGGGACCTTGGGTTTGCCAAATGCAGGCTGAGCATTGCCGTTCCCAATGACTTTGTCTACCAAGGACTCTCATCGTTGGAAGGGATGAGAATCGCTACCAGTTATCCCAATATCCTTGGAGGAATCCTAAAAGAGCGGGGTGTTTCTGCGAGTTTTGTGCAGGTCTCTGGATCTGTTGAGGTTACCCCGGCTGTGGGGGTTGCCGATGCAATCTGTGACTTGGTCTCCACTGGTGCAACCCTTGCCATGAACGGACTCAGGGAGGTGCAGAGCATCTACACCTCAACAGCAGTCATGATCGGGCGCAAACAGATGGGCAGTGAAGCAAAAACACGGATACTTGAACGCCTCATGCTCCGTCTTGATGCGGTCATGAAAGCCTCTTCCTATAAGTACATCATGTTCAATCTTCCCGAGGAACATCTTGAGCAGGTCGCCCACATTATCGGAGGCATGAAGAGCCCAACGGTTACTCCTTTGATGGAGAAGGGGTGGGTCTCTGTACAGACGGTTGTTGCTGAGGATACCTTTTGGGAGGACTTTGAACAACTCAAGGCCCTCGGAGCACAGGGGATTCTTGTCACCCCGATCGAGAAGATGACGGAGTAGGGGGGAACCATGGCTTTTCTACAGCGGTATGAAAATCCACCAAAAGAGCAGTTGAAGACGTTGCTTGAGCGGAATCTGGATGCAACACAGTCGGTAACCAAACAGGTTTCCTCTATACTGGATGCCGTAAAGGAGGAAGGCGATGCAGCCCTCCTTCGCTTTGCTTCAGAGTTCGATGGAGTTACGCTTTCCTCCCTCTCGGTGAGCGAGAGAGAGATGGAGGAAGCCTCCTTTTTGGTGAGTGAGGAGCTCAAGACTGCTATCGCTCAAGCGTATGATCATATCTATCAGTTCCATGCTGCCCAAATGCCAATGGGGGAGCATGTTGAAGTCTCTTTTGGCATTGCCCTCTCCAGGAAGATTGTACCCCTCCAGCGAGTTGGACTCTATATTCCTGGGGGGACGGCACCACTGTTCTCCACAGTTTTGATGCTTGCAATCCCGGCCTTGGTTGCCGGGTGTCCCGAGGTGGTGCTTTGTACCCCTCCCGGCAAGGATGGAACCATCCATCCCGCCATACTGTATGCTGCCTCACTGTGCAAGGTGAAGGAGATCTATAAGGTAGGAGGAGCGCAGGGGATTGCTGCAATGGCCTATGGGAGCCAAACCATCCGCCCGACAGACAAAATATTCGGCCCAGGAAATCAATATGTTACTGAGGCAAAGGTGCAAATCAGCAGCACAACCTGTGCCATTGATATGCCAGCCGGTCCCAGTGAGGTCATGGTTGTTGCCTCTCCTGCATCAAACCCGGCATTTGTGGCAAGTGACTTGCTCAGCCAGGCTGAGCATGGAAAGGATAGTCAGGCAATGCTTGTTGTGCAGGGAGAGAGAGATGCAGCGAATGGTTTCCTCGATTCCGTGGAGGAGGAGATATCCAAGCAGCTTTCCCACCTGGAGAGGACAGCTTTTCTCACCCAGAGTCTTGCAGGTTCCCGCTCCTTTTTGGTTCCTGATCTTGCTTCCTCTGCTCGTCTGGTCAATGCCTATGCACCAGAACACCTGATCATTGATCTGGGAGAAACGGAAGATGAGGAATTGCTGAAGCAGGTTGTAAACGCAGGATCGGTCTTCCTGGGACCCTATTCCTGTGAGAGTGCCGGAGATTATGCCAGTGGTACCAACCATACGCTTCCAACCAATGGGTGGGCACGCTCCTATAGCGGGGTGAGTACCGATTCGTTCATCAAGAAAATTACAGTACAGAAATTGAGCAAGGAGGGACTTTCCTCTCTTGCAACAACCCTGCTCTGTATGGCAGAACAAGAACAGTTGGGCGCACATCGCAATGCTGTGGCAGTCCGTTTGGGGGAAGAGCGATGAGAGAGTTGCTGAGAAAGAATATTGCCGAACTGAGGCCATACAGCTGCGCGCGAAATGATTTTACCGGGGAAGCACAGGTCTACCTGGATGCAAATGAGAACTGGCAGGATTTTGTCGAGAAGCGCGATGCAAACCGATATCCTGATCCATTGTCGGTCGCAGTGCGCAAGAAGGTTGAAGAGGTGCTTGGACTTCCCTTTTCCAAGACCGTTTTGGGAAATGGAAGTGATGAGTTGATCGATAACCTCTTTCGGTGCTTCTGTGACCCTGGAAAGGACTCAGTGCTCCTCATGCCTCCCACCTATGGGGCGTACAAGGTATTTGCAGACATCAATGATGTAGGAGTCTCCACCGTTCCCTTGACCCCATCCTTCCATATCGATATTCCTTCTTTGACTGAATTTCTGAGAGAAGAGAAGGAGAGCCGTACAAAAGATGGCAGACTGAAGTTGCTTTTCATTTGCAGCCCGAATAATCCCAGCGGCAACGCATTTCCCCTTGAAGAGATTCAGAAGGTTTGTGAGCTCTTTGACGGGATTACCGTTGTTGACGAAGCATACTACGATTTTAGTGAAAAAGAGAGCGCGGTTGCCCTCTTGGACTCGTATCCAAATTTGGTGGTGCTGAGGACCCTCTCCAAGTGTTGGGCTCTTGCCAGTGCGAGGGTTGGTATTGCCGTTGCTGATGAGGAGATTGTCTCGGTATTCAGAAGTATGAAATATCCCTATAACCTCGGCACGCCGAGTCAGGAGTTGGCACTCAAGGCTCTTGGCAATGCTGGTGAAGTGGAGAAGGGGCTTCGTCTTATCAAGGATGAGAGGCTGCGTCTGGAAGAGAAGCTGAAAACGCTTGCCTGTGTGCAGACAGTCTTTCCCAGTGATGCAAACTTCTTCCTTGTACGGGTTTCCAATGCCCTTTCAATCTACCACTATCTTGCAGGGCTGGGTATCATCGTACGTAATAGAAGTAACGAACTGCACTGTGAAAACTGTTTGAGGGTTACCATAGGAAGCAGAAAAGAGAATGACAGGCTGCTGTCAGCATTGGCTGCATACAAGGAGTAATAAGATGCACAAACGCGTGCTGTTTTTGGATCGGGATGGAATCATTGTAGAGGAGATGCAGGTAGACAGCCTCGAGAAAATCCGCTATATTCCCGGGGTTTTCGGCTCTCTCTCGAAACTCAGGAAGGATGGGAGCTGGTACTTTGCAATGATCAGCAACCAGGATGGGGTAGGAACCCCTTCCTTTCCCATGGACGACTTCCTTATTCCCCACCAGAGGATTATGGAGACGCTGAGAGGGGAAGGTATTACCTTCGATGCTGAACATATTGACTACTCCCTCCCTGAGGACAACTGTCCAGGAAGAAAACCCTTGACCGGTATGTTGGGTGAGTACATGGATGGATCCTATGATCTGGAACACTCGGTTGTGATCGGAGACAGGATCACCGATATGCAGCTTGCAAAAAATATTGGGTGCAAGGCGATTTGGTTTGCAGATCCTTCCAGGAAGGATGAACTTGACGAACAACTCAGGCAGATCTGTCTTCTGGTCAGTGATAACTGGGCGACTATTGCTTCCTTCCTCTTGGATGATCGTTCTCTTGCCCCCAGAATTGCACGCGTTGAGCGGAAGACCAAGGAGACCGAGATATCTCTCAAGCTGAACCTGGATGGGGGGGGAGGTGGTTCAATCCATACCCATATTCCTTTCTTCGACCATATGCTGGAGCAGGTATTGCGACACAGCGGATGCGATATTGAGTTGCATGCCCACGGGGACCTTATAGTGGATGAACACCACACTGTAGAGGATGTAGGAATTGCCCTGGGACAGGCATTTCGTGAAGCCTTGGGTGACAAGCGGGGGATCAATCGCTATGGGTTTGAGTTGCTCACCATGGATGAGGTACTCAGCCAGGTGGCCATCGATTTCTCTTCACGTCCTTATCTGCAGTGGGATGTCTCTTTCAGGCGGGAGTATATTGGAAACTTTCCCACTGAGATGGTGGAGCACTTTTTCAAGTCCTTCAGTGACAGTGCAGCGTGCAATCTCTCCCTCAAGGTGAATGAGGGTAACAGCCACCACCAGTGTGAGGCACTCTTCAAGGCCTTTGCACGTGCTCTCAGACAGGCTGTCCATAGAAACCCCTACTCTCTGGAGCTGCCTTCAACCAAGGGGGTTCTCTGATGATCGCCATCGTGAAATATAATGCGGGAAATACCCGTTCAGTACTGTGTGCCTTGCACCGTCTGGGCTATGAAGCCGTGGTAACGGATGATCCCGAGGAGCTCAGAAAAGCTGAGAAGGTGATATTCCCAGGAGTGGGAGAGGCATCCACCGCTATGGCCTACCTCAGGGAAAAGGGACTTGATACCATCCTGACCAGTCTAAGCCAGCCCTTTCTCGGCATCTGCCTCGGCCTTCAACTGATGTGTGAAACCAGTGAGGAACATAATACCCGGACCTTGGGGATCTTTCCCATTGCAACACGGAAATTCACCCTGGAAGCGGAGTTTAAGATTCCCCATATGGGATGGAATACCGTGGACTACCTGGATGATCCACTCTTCTCTCATCTGCAGGGGGAAGCATGGTGTTACTTTGTGCACAGTTACTATGTCCCTCTGTGCGAGGCAACCATTGCCACTACAACCTATGGAGGACAAACGTTCTCCTCGGTACTGCATAAGGAAAATTATTACGGTTGCCAGTTTCATCCAGAGAAGAGTGGCGATGTAGGTGAGAAGATATTGAAAGCCTTTTTGGAGGATCTGTAATGCATATTATTCCGGCAATCGACATTATAGAGGGAAAGGCCGTCCGTCTCACTCAAGGGGACTATGGGTCCAAGAAGGTCTATGCAAGCGATCCCCTCGCCCTGGCAAAACAGTTTGAGGATGCAAATCTCAAGTACCTCCACCTGGTCGACCTTGATGGAGCGAAGGGGAAAGGCATCGTAAACCTGAGTACACTGGAGCGTATTGCAACCAATACCAACCTGATCATAGATTTTGGTGGGGGGATCAAGCAACGTGAGGACCTGCAAGCAGCCTTTGACAGCGGAGCAAGCAAGGTTACCTGTGGCTCTGTTGCAGTAAAGAACCCCTCCCTGGTGGTCTCTTGGATCGAGACATTCGGGTGTGAGCGATTGATCTTGGGAGCTGATGCAAGGAACGGCATGGTGCAGAGTGCTGGATGGACAGAAGGAAGCGACAAGGAAGTCGCCTCATTTATCGATCTCTTCCGCAGTCAAGGACTCTACCAGGTCATCTGTACCGATATTGCAAAGGATGGCATGCTCGCCGGCCCTTCTCTCGAACTCTACCGAACCCTTCTGCAGGGAAGGGAGGACCTCCAGTTGATAGCATCGGGAGGAATTACGACCTTGAAGGACCTGGATGCCTTGAGAGAAGCTGGGTTGTACGGGGCGATTATCGGAAAGGCAATTTATGAGGGAAGGATCACCTTGGACGACCTTGCCTCCTACGGAGGATAGTACCATGTTGGCAAAACGAATCATTCCCTGTCTCGATGTGCGGGATGGAAGAACCGTGAAGGGTGTCAATTTTGTGAATCTCAGGGATGCCGGGGATGCTGTTGAACTTGCTGAAGCCTACAGCCGCTGTGGGGCTGATGAGCTGACCTTTCTTGATATCACTGCAACGGTTGAGAACCGCTCCACCTTCAGGACCTTGGTCAGGAGCATTGCAGACCATATCGGTATTCCCTTTACTGTAGGAGGGGGTATTAGAAGCGAGGGGGATGTCGCAGAGCTGCTTGACAGCGGTGCTGACAAGATCTCCATCAACAGCCAGGCTGTTGCAAGGCCGGAGGTCATCGATGAACTTGCCTTACGCTTTGGTTCCCAGTGTGTGGTGTGCGCCATTGATGCAAGACGAAACCCTGCCTTTGACGAGGGAGAAACGGAAGGCTGGGAAGTATATGTCCACGGAGGCAGAAAGGCTACTGGTTTGAACGTTATCTCCTGGGCTCAGGAGGCGTATCGGCGTGGAGCTGGAGAGATTCTACTTACCAGCATGGAGCATGACGGGGTGAAGGGAGGATTTGCTGTCGATCTCACCAGGAGGGTTAGTGAGGCGGTCGGCATCCCGGTCATAGCCAGTGGCGGGGCCGGAGCCATGGAACACTTCAGTGAAGTCTTTACTGAAGGGAAGGCCGATGCAGCTCTTGCTGCCTCCATCTTTCATTTTCATGAAATTGATATACCGGAGTTGAAGATTTTTCTTGAACAACATGGTATAACTATGCGTAAGTAGTAGCAAGGAGATGGATTATATGGCTCTTGATTTTGAAAAACAGGGTGGATTGGTTCCAGCAATTATTCAGGATGCAGTCACCAACAAGGTATTGATGCTCGGGTACATGAACGAGGAGTCTCTGAAGATGACCCATGACCGTGGGCTTGTTACGTTCTACTCCAGGAGTAGGGAGACGCTCTGGACAAAAGGCGAGACCAGTGGAAACTACCTGGAAGTGAGACAGATCATCGAGGATTGTGACCATGATACGCTCCTGATCAAGGCAATCCCCACCGGTCCGGTCTGCCACACCGGAAACGATACCTGTTTTGCAGAAGTGAACAATCCCGAGGAAATTCCTGCTACTGAATTCCTCTCCTACCTTGAACAAGTGATCCATGACCGTCGTGACTTCCCCCAGGAAGGATCCTATACGAATCATCTCTTCAGTAGAGGAATCAACAAGATTGCTCAGAAAGTAGGGGAAGAGGCGGTTGAACTCATCATTGAAAGCAAGGATGACAACAAGGACCTGTTCCTTGGAGAGGCTGCAGACCTGCTCTACCACTTCCTCGTACTCCTTACCCAGAAGGATGTCCGTCTCCATGAAGTGGTCTCTGTCCTCAAGGGAAGACACAGCCGGTAACACACCCATTGCATGCAAGCTATCTCCCACACTGCATCAGAAGGTGGGAGATTGTTTGTATGACGGGTAATGTCTGTAAATTTGCGAGAGGTTTCAATGGGGCAAAGGGGCATGCCGGTGTTTCCTCATCGTCCTTTCCTCCGTCCCTTGATGGCTCTCCCTGTCTGGATGGCAAGCAAAGGAATGAGCGATCCGATAAGAACAGCAATCCAATGGGTAGTGTTCAATCTCGCTGTTCCCATTACTGTGTTGAAAAGCGGCAGGTAGATGGCGATCAATTGGAGCAGGACAGCTACCAGCAGTGAGAGGATGAGAAACCTATTCTTCAGGATGCTTCGATCCAAGCCAAATTTCTCCTTTTCCCGTACATTGAGGATATGTGCCAGCTGTCCTAATGCCATGGTGGTGAAGGTTATGGTCTGTGCCACTGATTCTCCCCATCCCTCTCTGAGTGCAAACATGAAGACAGCAATGGCTCCGAGACTGATCAGGGCTCCATCAGTGAAAACACCCCAAAAGAATGCCTTATTCATGATTCCCCGTCTGGGATCCCTGGGCTTGCGTTTCATTACCCCTGACTCTCCAGGCTCCCATGCTAGGGACATGGCAGGAAGTACATCCACGACGAGGTTCAGATAGAGAATCTGCAGGGCAAGGATGGGCATAGGCAATCCCAGGATAATGGATATGAAGACAACAAGTATCTCAATAAAGTTGCAGGAGAAGAGGAAGTAGATGAACTTCTCGATGTTGTCAAAGATGACCCTGCCTTCTCTCACTGCGTCCACGATGGTGGAGAACCGGTCGTCGGTGAGGATCATGTCTGAAGCTTCCTTTGCGACCTCGGTTCCCCTGATTCCCATTGCTACCCCGATATCTGCACCGTTTAGGGCGGGTGCGTCATTCACACCATCGCCGGTCATTGCAGTCACCTCTTCATCAATTTTGAGCGCTTTGACGATCTGGAGCTTGTTCTCCGGGGAGACACGGGCAAAGACGGTGGTATGCTGGATTTTCTCTGCGAGTTCCTTTTCACTCATTTTGTCCATTTCCAAACCGGTGATGACTTCTCCGCCTGTATCCATGCCGATACGCTCTGCAATGATGCTTGCTGTCTTTGGATGATCGCCTGTGATCATAATGATCCTGATGCCCGCTTCTCTGGCCTCCTTGATTGCCTGCTTCACATCCTCGCGTGGAGGGTCAATGATTCCAGTAAGACCGAGTATGGTGAACCCTCTCGTTATGGCTTCCTTCATGGACTCTTCTGACCCATCTCCTTCATACCCGCCGTGCTCTCCCACTGCCAAAACCCTGAGCCCTTCGCTTGCAAGTGCGTCATTTGCTTGCTGGAGACTTTCGCCCGTATCTGTGTGGGACATGGCTAAAAGCACGTCGGGAGCTCCCTTGATATACAGGGATTTTTCACCGGAAGGCTTCTGGTAGGCCGTTACCATGTACTTTGCCTTGGCATCGAAGGGGATTTCCCCGATTCTCTGCCAGTTCTTATCCTCCAGTTCCTTCCGGTCAATTGCAGCTTTTTTGCCCAGTACCACCAGGGCCCCTTCTGTTGGATCCCCGATAACTGAGTAGCCATCCTCCTTGACCAACGTTGCGTTGCTTGAGAGAACTCCTGCCAACAAGAGCTTTTTTAGAGTGTTCTGTTCATCGAGGTTGATCTCTTCTCCATCATGCGAGAATGTCCCTTTTGGCTCATACCCTTTGCCTTCAACTGAGAAGGATGTTCCCTCGCTCAAATACACCTTTGTCACGGTCATCTGGTTTTCGGTCAGGGTCCCTGTTTTGTCGGTGCAGATGATGGTTGTCGAACCAAGTGTCTCTACAGCAGGAAGGCTTTTGACTAGGGCATTGTGGTTTGCCATGGTTCGCATGCCGAGCGCCAGGGTGATGGTTGAGACAGCCGGCAGCGCCTCAGGAACGGCAGCGATAGCGAGAATGATGCCGATCTTGACCATTTCATAGAGATCTCTTCCGGTGAATATTCCAGCGACGGTGACAACAGCTGCAACAGCGAAGGAGATGTAGATCAAGGATTTACCCAACGCAGCAAGTTGTTTCTCCAGAGGGGTATCAGAGTCCTCTTCTTCATCAAGCATGGAACTGATCCTACCCAGTTCAGTTTGCATGCCGGTCTCGGTGACCACTGCATAGGCATTGCCACGTGTTGCAGCCGTCCCAGCGTGAACCATGTTCTTCCTGTCTCCGATGGGGACATCCTGCTTCTCAATCTTTCCTGTTTCCTTATCTATGGCCTCAGACTCTCCGGTCAAGGCAGACTCATTGGTGGCAAAGTTCCTGGTTTCTACCAAACGGGCATCGGTGGTGATGGAATCTCCTTCCTCTATATAGACCAAGTCGCCAATTACAAGACCGGAAGATTCAATTTCCTTGAGAGAACCTCCCCGTATGACCTTGGCGGTGGTCTTTACCATATTCTGCAGCGATTCCACCGATTTCTGTGCCTTGTACTCACTGATAAATCCTGAGAGTACGGCAATGAGGATTGCAATGATGATGGCGATTCCCTCTACCGTATCGCCCATGATGAAGGCGACAGCGCCGGCAACCATGAGCAGGTAGACAATAATGTTGTTTAGGTTCGTAAGCAAGATTTTCAAAGCTGATACCTTGGTTCCTGACTCAATTGTATTAGGACCAAACGCATCAAATCGCTTTCTTGCTTCTTCTGGGGAGAGGCCTTTGTCACTGTCCGTATCGAGTGAGGCTATGATCTCTTCTTCACTGTAGGTATATGGGTGCTTTTTCAGATCTTCCACGAGTGCTCCTCCCTTTTCTTGGTTGAAAAAAGTATAGCATGAAAGATGGCACACGAGGTAATGCCTGTAAACGAAATTTTTCAAATGCGGGGAACCTTTTTCATTTGACAATTGGGAAAAGGTGTGGGACACTGTATATGGAAACGCTTCCATGGTATGGGCTGTGTTGTTTCCTCTACGTATCTACTCCCGCATATCACCGGAAAGCGTATACCGCATTTTACGTAATCTGTAATCATACCTGCTTGGAAACACCAAGCAAAAGGAGAGGAGTATGAAGAAAACAGTTTTAGTGTTACTTATCGCGTTGTTGGTATTGCCATCAGCTTTTGCTGCTGGACAAGCTGACACAGGAGCGGCCGACAAGAAGGTCGTCAATGTCTTTGGTGCATTTGTGGATGAGGAGCTGAGGCGCTTTGAAGAGGCAATCGTCCCCTTCGAGGAACGCACCGGCATCGATGTAATCTACGAAGGATCGAAAGACTTCGAGACGTTGATCAGTGTCCGTGTTGAGGGTGGAAATCCTCCAGATATCGCAGCACTTCCCCAGCCTGGCCTCATGTACAACTTCGCCAGCCAGGGATACTTGGTTCCCATGTGGGACTCCCTGCAGAAGACTGTCGATGAAAACTATGCTCCGGTTTGGAAGGACCTTGGTTCCTATGAAGGAACTCCCTATGGTGTATTCCACCGTGTAAACGCAAAGAGTTTTGTGTGGTATCCCAAGAAAGCATGGGCAAAAGAAGGCTATGAAGTTCCCACCACCTGGGATGAGTTGATCGCCTTGATGAACAAGATGGTTGCCAATGGGCATACCCCTTGGTCGATCGGCATTGAAGCCGGTGGAGCAACCGGATGGGTTGGTACCGACTGGGTTGAGGATGTCATGCTCAGAACAGCAGGTCCGGAAGTGTATGACAAGTGGGTAAACCATGAGATTCCGTTCAATGCTCCTGAAGTTAAGAAGGCATTTGATGTGATTGGGAAGATCTGGTTGGATTCTGACTATGTCTATGGTGGTACCAACACCATTCTCACCCAGAGCTATACCGATTCCCCTCGCACCATGTTTGAGAATCCTCCACGCTCCTGGATGCACCGCCAGGGTAACTTCGTTACCTCCTTCCTCCAGGATGATATCCAGGAAAATCTTGAAGAAGAAGTAGGAGTATTCCCACTTCCAGCCATCAATGATGAGTTTGGTATTCCACTCCTCGGTGGTGGAGACCAGTTTGTAGTATTCAACGACCGCCCTGAGGTCCGTGAATTCATGGAATTCCTGGCAACTTGGGAATCTGGAGAGATCTGGGCAAAGAGAGGCGGAGCACTCTTCCCGTATCTCAACCAGGATCTGGATGCCTATCCAAATGAGATCGAGCGCTCAGTTGCTGAGTCCCTTATAAATGCCAAGGTCTTCAGATTTGATGCCTCAGACCTCATGCCTGGACAGGTTGGAGCAGGTACCTTCTGGACCGGTATTGTTGATTGGGTCAATGGAAAGAGCCTTGATGCAATGCTGAATGATGTTGAGAAGTCCTGGCCGTAAACGATACGCACTGTAGTGCACCGGCAGATACAACCTGCCGGTGCTCTTGTATCGCTCTTACAAAGGGGAACATACATGACAACAATCGAGAAACAAGGAAAACCCACATCGACACTTGCAACGTTGGGAAAGGTAGGTATTTCGCTGCTTGTCCTGGTAGCAGTGCTGTTTGTGTTGTGGGTGGGTTTCATATTCCTGAGAGACAGCAATGCTCCCCAAGGGGTAATTGCTATCATCGCCATTATTTGGGGGGTAGGTGGGATTGCGCTGCTCTTCTGGGTTGCAGACTGGGTCGTGAACAGGGCCGGTGTAACCACAGCGAAGAAATTGCAACCGTTCATCTTTGTGGGACCAGCATTGGCTATTCTCGCTTGGTATCTCTTTATTCCCACCGTTCGTTCTCTCTATCTGAGCTTCTTTGATGCACAATCGAAAAACTTTGTGGGGTTTGCAAACTATGTGTTTGCCTTTACTGACTCAAAGATGATTGAGTCCTTCATGAACAATCTCTTGTGGTTGATCCTCGGAACTGGTGGGGCTGTCGGGTTTGGCCTTATCATTGCCCTGCTTGTAGAACGTGTGAAGTTGGAGAAAGCCTTCAAGAGTATCATCTTCATGCCGATGGCCATCTCCTTTGTAGGGGCTGGTGTCATCTGGCGTTTCATCTATGCCTATAAACCGGCTGGGGAAGATCAAATTGGGTTGCTCAATGCCATTGTCACGGCATTTGGGGCTGAACCACAGGCTTGGTTCACCATGCCTTTATGGAACAATATCTTCCTGATTGCCATTCTGGTGTGGTTGCAGACAGGGTATGCAATGGTAATTATCAGCTCAGCACTCAAGGGTGTTCCCTCCACCATTGTAGAGGCAGGACGCATTGATGGTGCCGGAGAGCTGAGAATTATTCGCAGCATCGTTATTCCCTTTATTGCACCTACGCTGCTTACCGTTTCCACGACAATCATCATCATAACCCTGAAAATATTCGATATCGTATTTACAATGACCAATGGTAACTATGGTACCGAGGTCATTGCGAGTATGCAGTATAAACAGATGTTCCGTTTCTACCACTATGGACGAGGTTCTGCGATCGCAATCGTGCTGGTCCTGGCTGTCATACCGGTCATGTGGTACAACTTGCATCAGTTCAGCAAACGGGAGGGCTTCTGATATGACTACCCTTAGTAAACATACACACAGCAAGTGGACAACCGTGGTAAATGTGGTATTGATCGTGATGGTCATCATCTGGAGTATCCCCATTATTGGACTGCTTATCTCTTCACTAAGACCTCAGGACGATGTTCTGAACACTGGATGGTGGACTATCTTCAAAGGTGATTCCGATTTCACCCTGAACAACTACCGTCGGGTTCTTGGTGGGAGCCAAGCTACCTTTACCGATGCAGAGGGAAATGTCTTGCGTGCCAGTGGAGACAATCTCTCCCAGGCATTCATCAACAGCTTTACCGTGACCATTCCCTCGGTCATTATCCCGATTCTCATTGCAGCAGCAGCTGCGTTTGGATTTGCCTGGATGGTCTTCCCTGGAAGAAAAGTGTTCTTCACCATCGTGGTGGCACTCTTGGTGGTACCCTTGCAGATCTCCCTGATACCTATTCTCAGGGACTATATGAAGATCGGGCTGACCGGTTCCTATCTTGGCATCTGGCTTGCCCATACAGGATTTGGACTGCCGCTTGGAATTTATCTCCTCTACAACTATGTTTCGACCATTCCCAGGGATGTGTTTGAATCGGCATTCCTCGATGGAGCAAGGCCGATGGTGATCTTTGTACGTCTAGTACTGCCACTCTCGGTCCCAGCCATTGCCTCGCTGGGTATTTTCCAGTTCCTCTGGGTCTGGAACGACCTGTTGGTTGCATTGGTATTCCTTGGAGGAACCAGTGACGTTGCGGTACTGACCCAGCGCTTAGCCAACATGGTTGGATCACGAGGACAGGACTGGCATCTGCTTACCGCAGGAGCCTTCATCGTCATGATCGTCCCGATTCTGGTATTCTTCGCCCTGCAGCGTTACTTCGTACAGGGGCTTATGGCAGGATCGGTCAAGGGGTAAGAGATGGTTTTGGATACTTGGAGTCTCGAAGAGACTGGGTTTGATGGAGAACACATCGCCCGGGGTGAGAGCTTATTCTCTATCGGCAACGGATATATTGGGTTTCGTGGGTTTTCCTGTGAGCGGGAGATTAGCCACCACCCAGGATGTTTCATCAATGGTTTCTACGAGATATCCCCGATCCACTATGGGGAAGATGCCTATGGGTTTGCACGGTTCAACCAGAGTATGCTGGATCTTCCCGATTGCAGGTATTTGGTTGTTTCCATTGATGGTGAGCGGATAACCCCAGCAGCTAAGAGGGTGAAGTTCTATCGTAGAAGATTGGACTTTCGAACCGGAATTCTTGAACAGCACATGCAATGGGAGACTGGTGAAGGAAAACTGGTGCATATTACCTGGGAGACGCTCTTGAGTATGCACCACACCCACCTTGGAGCCATGCGCCTGAAGATTCATGCCGATGCACCGGTAAAGGCATCGCTCTTCTCCTCCATTGGAATGCCAATTGAACGAGCCAACACAGAGCTCGATCCCAGGCTGGGCAGTACCCTCTCATCCTCCTCCCTGCGTTTGGAGGATCGTGGGTATTATGCCGAAGGATCTCATTTTCTTCCTGGATTCCAAGCCTCTTTCAAGACTGTTGAGAGTGCGCTCTCTCTCTTTGTAGGTGCAGTACACGAGAGTAATGTGCCCCTTTCTCCTGAGAGAGGGAATCTGGATGAGGATCGTCTCCCCTCCCTGCATTTCTCTTGGAGTGGAACAGATCTCAGCTTGACCAAGTATTTCTTTTACCACACTTCAGGGCGTCCAGCAGAGACCCTTCCTCTGGCACTTGCAGAGGAGTATCGTGAAGCGATTGATGGTATCTCCTGGCAGGTGCTGGTTGAGCAGCAACGTGCATGGTATGAATCATTCTGGGAGCATGCCGATATTGAAATCACCGGTGATGAGAAGTTGCAACAAGCACTACGATTCAACTTCTTCCAGCTCCAGCAGAGTACCGGCCGGGACGGCATGTCAGCTCTGGCTGCAAAAGGATTGACCGGCAGTGGCTATGAAGGACACTATTTCTGGGATACCGAAATCTACGGTATGGCACTGTTCAACCACACCATTCCCTCTACAGCCCGTTCCCTGATCAAATACAGGATATCTACGCTCAACGAGGCAAGGGCAAGGGCAAGGGAGATGCACCAAAAGGGTGCACTCTATCCCTGGAGGACCATCAATGGACTGGAAGCCAGTGCATACTTTCCAGCTGGAACCGCTCAATACCATATCAATGCAGATATAGCTTATGCAATTCTGCAGTATCTTGAGGTGAGCGGAGACTATTCCATTTTGGAAGAGGGAGCGGGAGAGGTGCTTATTGAGACCGCTCGTCTCTTTCTCGATCTTGGGTTCTTCAATCCTGAGAAGGGTGGTCAGTTCTGCATCAATGAGGTAACCGGTCCTGATGAGTATTCTGCTCTCTCTGATAACAACTGTTATACCAATGTGATGGTACAACACCACTTTGAAGGGGTGCTTCAGATTGCTTCCCGTCTGCAAAACGAGAATCCCAAACTATGGGAGCACCTAGCAGAAAAACTTGCCATCAGCCAAGAGGAGTTGGCTCATTTTGCCCAAGCAGCTGAGCATATGTATATCCCCTACGATAGAAAGCGCGGGATACACATGCAGGATGACTACTTCTTGAACAAGGAGCCTTGGGATGTCGAGAAACGAGGAGAGCTTCAGCATCCGATGCTTCTTCATTATCATCCCTTGGTAATATACCGACATAGGGTTATAAAGCAAGCTGATACAGTGCTTGGCATGCTCTTGCAGCACCATCGGTTTCCCTGGTACCAAAGAAAACGAAATTTCTCATTCTATGAGCCTCTGACAACAGGAGATAGCTCTCTCTCAGCCTGCATTCAGGGTATCGTTGCCTACGATTGCGGTTTTCTTGATCTTGGTAGTGATTACATCCGTCAGACCGCCCTTATGGATATTGAAGATTTGCACCACAACACCAAGGATGGCCTGCATACTGCAGCCATGGCCGGTTCCTGGATGGCTATGGTCTATGGGCTTGGTGGATTCCGTATGAGATCAGGCATCCCTTCCTTCAGGCCCCAGCTTCCCAAGCAGTTGCAACGTCTCACGTTTCATCTGTCTTTTGGGAATGTGCTCCTCACGGTCACCATAGAGCCGGAGATTACCAGCTATGAAGCAAAGGGGGGGGAACTGACAGTTCTCCACCGTTCAACGTCAATTACTGTTGGCAAGAACCCGGTTGAGTGTTCTACCCACCCAAATTGCAAAGCTGTGGTCTTCGATCTTGATGGGGTCATTACCTCAACCGATGGCTACCACTATCGGGCATGGAAGCGACTTGCCGACGCACAGGGCTGGCAGTTCGATGAAACGATCAACCAGAAGCTCAGAGGAATTTCTAGGATGCAGTCGCTTCAGGTTATCCTTAATCACAACAAAGTAACGCTTTCTCAAGCGCAGATGCAGAAGTATACAGAGATGAAGAATACTTGGTACAGGGAGTCTTTGGAAGCACTGAGTCCAGAGGATATCCTTCCCGGTATTCCCCCTCTGCTGGAACAGCTCAAAGAGAGAGGTATCAAGACTGCAATTGCCTCAGCGAGTAGGAATGCTCCGTTTATTTTGGAGAAATTGGGACTCACTGCATCCTTTGATGCAATAGTCCCTGCTTCCGATGTAATCCTTGGAAAACCCGATCCAGAAGTCTTTGCCCGTGCTGCGGACCTGTTGGGGGTTTACCCCGAGGAGTGTAGCGGAGTAGAGGATGCCCCTGCCGGCATTACTGCCATTACAGAGGCGCTTATGCGTCCTGTAGGGGTTGGCAGTGCTGTAGATCCTAAGCTCTGTGCTGCCCATGTACTGCATACCGAAGACTTGACGGAGGATATGTTGCTCTGGTAGTCAGCTGTTCCTATCCAGAAGGATTGGGATAATTCGGTGACGAATAGGCTGACGCTCCTCATGAGCCTCCATGAGGTTTACGATGAAGGAGGCAGCCTGTGTCCCGATAGCCCCAGGTTCCTGGCTGATGGTGGAAATGCCGAGATGTTCTGTTGCCCTTACCCCGTCAAAGCCCACCACACGGATGGAGCTTCCTTTTTCCCGTAGTGCACGTGCTACTCCTACTGCAATGTCATCACAATAGCAGAAGACCCCATCACAGGCTTTCTCTGCAATAATCTGGAGTCCTATTTTGTACCCTTGTTCCTCAGATATCTCTGACTGATACAAGGCACTCTCCGTGTATCCGTAGAGCGCAAGTTCACTGATGAAGCCATCATGTCTGTCTGTGTCGGTTTGTCCAGGAGGGTCCATAGCAATATAGGCAGGTTTTTTTACCCCTTTTGAGAGCAGATAGCGTGCTGCAAGTCGGCCTCCATGTTCATTGTCGGTGAACATGCAGTGTTCATCTTCACGGGCGTAGTCGATGTAGAGATAGGGGACATTGCGTCTCCTGAGCAACTCTCGTTCGGTTTCATCGAGTTGGAATGCAAAGATCAGGAGGGCAGAGAGTTGAGCATCCAGCACTTTCTGAATGAAGAGGGGGTTATGCTTTTCATAATTGAAGATGAGGAGGTCAACACCCAGTCCGCGGAACTTTTTGTAGATGGTCTCAAAAATCTCAAAGAAGTAGTGGTTTCCTATATCCGGCAAGAGTAGCCCAACTGTAGACTCGACGGTGTCATTGCGGGCAAGGCGACTTGCCGCACCGCTTGGAGTGTATTGTCGTGCCTTTACCACATCAAGAACCCGTTTACGGGTTTCTTCTGAGACATGGGAACTGTTGTTGAGTACACGTGAAACAGTACCGATTCCTACATTAGCTTCACGGGCAATATCTTCTATCGTTATCTTATTTCTGCCCATGAGGAAAATGTAGAGCTTTTTGCTCCATCAGTCAATAAAGGGTCGGGGAACGCAGGGGATATTGAAGAAGAACTAATTCTTTGTAATGGCCCCTTTGCGTTCCCCAACCAAACCATATTTACTCTAGTGAGCAACAAATTCTGCCTTTCTCCATGCAGGCATAACGTCTTGCTCACCTTTTTTAGATGCGTCGCATGGGACGTACCCGATATTCATTGGTCTTTTCTATAATAGGCATCTCTATGGTGAATTCCTCCTTGGTAGGATCAGGCTGCTGCAATACAACACTATAGGCTAAATGCTCATTTGTAACGTCTGTAGCAGTCCAATATGGTATTCCTATGGAGATGCCTCCAATTGATCGATCCCTCATGAGTTCCATCAGTTTTACCATCTCACTCAAGGAGGGAAGGAAATACCCAGGAGAAGAGCCTGCCGCATAACAGGCATACTCCAGATCAGGACCGGTTCCATAATAGTCAATGACGCTCTGGGGTGCATCTTTTCCTTGTCCTATGTCTCCATACGGACCTTGGTCACCTCCAATGGATGGATTGAAGAAATGATCGACTTCACCAGCAGGGGTCCAGGGAATTAAAAGATCTGAGATGTAGCTAGAGTCATAGTTTTTAGCAACGATATACCTCCAGGTATCCGCTTCGCGATAATCATACGGGGTAAGATTGTTTTCTTGGTCATTGCGGTCGATGATTACGAATTCATAGTCCGGTGCGGGCGTCATATCTCCAATTTCGTACTCCCACAATGTCTTTGGATAGAGCACAATATCTCCATGAGACCCCGTTTCAATCTTCCAGACCAATGTATTGAACGTATGGTCATGGCTGGTATACCATCCTGCAAAATAGTGCCCACTGAGAGAAGCCTCACCGAGTTCAAAGGTCTCTGTTTCCACGGTGTAGGTTGTAGGATTGTCTGGATCATTGGCCTCTCCCTTGAGGGAGTAGGTGATGGTGTACTCAATAGGGACCCACTTGGCGTACAAGGCAAGGTCGCCATGCGATCCCTTTGCAATTTGCTCAACACTATTTCCAGTGAATCCTGCATTGGCATACCATCCGTTAAACGTATAATAGTCCCTTGTTGGACTTGCAAGGTTCCACGAGTCAGTCTCAATGGTGTAGGTTCCTCTATTATCCGGGCTTGGGGCAGTACCCCCGTTGAGCGTATAGGTGATGGTATAGACAATGGGAGTCCACTTGGCATGCAGGATTATATCCTCATGGGAGCCCTGCACGATCTGCGAAACAGATGTACCTGAGTAGTCATCAGCAACAAACCAGCCGCCGAAGGTATATCCGGTTCTTGTGGGGTTTTCCAGCGTAATCGTTTCTGAAACTATGGTATAGGTTGCAGGATTATCTGCATGATTGACCCCTCCATACAGTTCATAGCTGATCAAGTAGTCAATGAGGGTCCACTTGGCATACAACGTTGTATCTCCAGCAATGTCCCAATCCTTGGTACTTGCCATTGAGTCACTGTAATACTGCGTACCGGCACCAAGTGTGGCGGTATAGTACCCACCGAAAGCGTAACCCGTCCTGGTAGGTGCGCTGGCAGTAGGCATTGGCCCATCGTAGGTAGCAGTTACAGAGGCCGTCCCATCACTGGCTAAAGTCCTATCCAGAGTGACGGTATAGGTATTGGGTATCCACTTGGCATACAATGTCGTATTGCCAGCAATGTCCCAATTCCTGTCACTTGCCATGGAAGCAGTATAGTATTGGACTCCTCCTCCTGAGGTTTCTGTAAAGTATCCCCCAAAGGTATACCCAGTCCTGGTAGGTGCGCTGGCTTCAGGCATTGGCCCATCGTAGGTAGCCGTAACAGAGGCCGTCCCGTTACTGGAAGGTTGTCTGTCCAAGGTAACCGTGTAGGAGTTTGCAGTCCACTTGGCGTACAAGGTTGTATCTTCAGCAATGTCCCAATTCCTAGCACTTGCCATGGAAGCAGTATAGTATTGGACTCCTCCTCCTGAGGTTTCTGTAAAGTATCCACCGAAGGTGTATCCAGTCCTGGACGGTACGCTGGCTGTAGGCATTGCAGCATTGTAGATAGCCGTAACAGAGGCCGTCCCGTCACTGGACGGTTGTCTGTTCAAGGTAACTGTGTAGGTGTTTGCAGTCCACTTTGCATACAGCGTACGATCCCCGGTACTTCCTTGGGCAATCTGGGTAACTGCATCACCAAT
>JBFWKK010000041.1:21459-23650 GCA_050252715.1 Sphaerochaeta sp.
AAGGTTGTATTGCCAGCAATGTCCCAATTCCTGGCACTTGCCATGGAAGCAGTATAGTATTGGACTCCTCCTCCTGAGGTTTCTGTAAAGTACCCCCCAAAGGTATACCCAGTCCTGGTAGGTTCTGTAGCTGCCGGCATTGCAGCATTGAAGGTAGCCGAGACTGAGGCGGTACCGTCACTGGAAGGTTGTCTGTCCAAGGTAACCGTGTAGGAGTTTGCAGTCCACTTGGCATAGAGTGAGATGTCTCCTGTACTGCCTTGGGCAATTGTTGTTACTTCTGTTCCAGTAAGATTTGCATTATCAAACCAGCCGCCGAAGGTATATCCGGTTCTTGTTGGGTCCTGCAAGGTGATGGTGCTGCTCAGCGTAGTATAGCTGCTTGGGTTCTCCCTATGGTTGGTGCCATTGTCAAGATGGTAGCTGATGGAATAGGAAGCAACTTCCCAACATGCGTAGAGCGTGTGGTCATTGGGTATTGAAAGTATGGACTCTGAGGTAATGGTGCTGCCACTCCCGCTTTGGGTTGTGTTCCACGTATGCTGATACCCTGCTTTCGTGAGAACAGGAAGGGTGCCGTAAGCTTGACCAAAAACCAAATCTATACTGTTGGGATTGGCAATACCATCGTCCTGGCTGAGAAAGCTTACCTGGTAGGTGTTGGCAGTCCATTTGGCATAGAAATGCTTAATACCACTGCTGCCTTGGGGAATCTGTGTCACAGCAGTCCCTGTGAATTCACTATTTGTGTACCACCCTGCAAAGGTGTATCCACTACGAGTGGGATCCCTTAAGGTGATGGTTGCGCTCTCTACCGTATACTCAGAAGGGTTTGATGTATGGTTGGTTGCTCCATCAAGGTTGTGGTACTGTATCTCGAACGCATGGGGAGGGTCGGGCGTACATCCGATTGCCAACGCAAGAAAAAGCAGTATGCATACTGCTCGATAGGTAGTTTTTCGTCTCATAGTTCTTCTCCTACTCATACGGTCTCCTGCAAAGGAGAAGAGGTCCATGGAGTATTGCTACCTAATTGACTAGGTACTTTCACCTATGGATGTTCTGCCCATCACGTTCAAGAATGTGAGAGCTCCGTATTCTGCCCCATACACAGAGATGGAACGTTGTAAGTTGGAGACATGTGTTTTATATCTACAAATTTCAAAAATATGTAATAAAAATGTTGTGAATCAATAATTTTCTGATTATACTGATGGCAACGTCTGTTTGAGACAAGGAGGAGTTTGTGAAAAAACACATATTAATTTCATTGTTGGTTCTCGTATTTGCTGTCTCAGCAATTTCAGCAGGTACCTTGAAAGCTGGAGTGAGCGTTGGTGGTAACGTTGCATTCGTAGGAACGGAACCAAGCGGAGATGGAACCCCCCGTTATGGATTCACCGGAGGTGTATACGGAGAGTATGACTTCTATTCACTGGGTGAGATGGTGGACTTGTCTGTACAGTCTGGCCTCTACTATACAATGAAGGGGTTTAGGACTGAAGTGGACGTAACTCCGACAGTTTCAACAGATCTCTCTTTAAATAATGACTATATCGAGATGCCTATGCTTTTGAAGGCAAGTTTCTCCCTCGATCTGCCTGCAAGTCCCTATATACGGGTTGGGCCTTCAGTGGGGTATCGTATTATTAATGATCCCTCTACTGATCCTGAGATAGCAGTTGTTGAAGCTGGTGCAGAAGATAAGTTTACGAATTTTGATGCTGGTATCGTCTTTGGTGCTGGTGCTGACCTTGATATGGGCCTCTCAATTGACGCACGGTTCAATCTTGGGTTGCTTAATATTGAGGACGATCCGTCAGGTGACAATTACACCAAGAATCGCTCTGTTTCCCTTATGGTCAGTTATAGTATTCTCTAGATCAATTGTGGTAGAGAGGAAGGATCACCGTGGTTGAAATCACGGTGATTTTTTGTGTGTGTTGGTAGGTAGGAGGTGTTTATTCCGATCTTCACATTGCAGCATCCAGCAAGCAATTCGAAAAAGAAAACCATTTAGAGTAGGTTCCTGTCCTGCTCATTGGCAATTTTTGAAAAAATTACGGCTCAATCATAAATCCTGTGGGATTTTCTCAGCCACAGGGTTCCTGACATAACCTTTCCTGCTTGCATCAAAGAGCTTGAGGAAGAAATAATCGTCATCAGGGTAGCCGTACCCTTGCCTTCTCAA
>JBFWKK010000042.1:0-23533 GCA_050252715.1 Sphaerochaeta sp.
TGCTGGCCGCAACCAAGAAACAAGATTGAGACAATACAATATATTCTGCCTGAGGGCCGTTCCAATTTGTTCTATTACAATGGGATGGACCCTCTTTTTCTTGTTTTTAGGTGAAAAGACAGGATACTAAGTAAACAACTTACTGGTAAGGAGGTAACAGTGCTGTAGGGAATATCCTATTGGTACGCTTCTTTCCTGCAATAAAAAACAAAATGAACCTACGTTCTTTCCAACAGATGATCAATGCCACGTATAGGTGGCTCCCAAGGTGAACTGAAGATCATAGTAATAGGAATATTCCTTGGTCTTGGTAAGAAAATTGAGGGAGCTGTACACCTTCCACCCTTTTAGGCTCTTTCCTGCTTCCATCCCGATCTGTGTATAAAAAGTCGGACTACCCGTAGGCGTTGGATCGATCTCTCCAAGCTCCCATAGGGTGTTCTTCTCTACTGACCCATGCACCATCGCAAAAAGCCTTCCCTTGAGGTACCAATCATCAGGCACCTCATAGGAGAGCGCAGAGTGGAGGACGATGGCATCCCCCCCATATTGATAGCCAAGGTAGGTCTGGTCATAGACAATATCATCTGAATACCATTTTCTCAGAGCCACAACATAGTTGAGGCTATCCATCTCACCTATTTGGCTTGCATTGCCATCGATGTTTCTCAGGTAGAAATAGGGATCGGTGTAGACTCCTTCCAGATGACCGGAGAGCACCCCTTCCTCCAATGGCTTCTCCATTCTCAGGCCGAGCATGAATGCAAGACCGTTGGGATGCCTGTCTACTCTGGCAAGCTCCCACTCATCGGGACCAAATGCAAGCTCGTCTACAGCAAATTGGGTGTAGATGTTCCACCCCTTCTTGAAGGTATAGTCCAGTTCAAGGGTAGCCAGTGAATTGGCTTGGCTGCGGAGGTAGTAGTTATGGTAGAGCATCATGGGATTCACGATGCGCAGGTCCAAATCCCCTCCCCCGTCTTGGTACATGATGCCCTCACTGAGCACCAGATTGACGCGGTCGGAGAAGAGGCGCCACTCAAATCGGTGGGCCATGAACATCTTAAGCCCGGTTATGGGCCGCGCCTGACTGTCAGGAAGACTGGAATCATAGATCTCGTTGGGGTGAGGAAAAAATGATGTGATAAAGGAATACTTGAAGGAGTCTTGGTACACAGCAAGTCTAGCCATATTGTGGTACTGCAGTTGCTCTCCGATCATGAAGTTTCCACTGAATCCTGGACCCCAGGAGATCCGATCCCGTCCTACCTGAACCACCCAGTTGGAACCTCCCGTGGAAAGGAACGCCCGATAGGGAACGTTGGCGTCCAGAGAGAGGGTTTGCAAGGAGAAGTCATAGGGAAGATTGGTCGTAAGATTTTTCTTCCCATAGAGTTCAGAGGTTCCCTCATCCATGGTCCCTGCTTCTTTCCCATCAATATTGCTGCTGCCGAGGGTAAGATCAAAAACTCCAGAGAAAGCTCCCAGGGAGAGCGTCATGGGGACAGAGACAAGGCTCTTTCTATCCAAATAGGAGTAGACCCAGTCTTCTTCACGGATAAAGTCCTCTGTATTGCTGTGGATGTAGGTCTCAAAGGAGATTTCTGATTCTATTGAGAATGCAGGCAGTTCCATCGTCGATTCACCTACAAGCGAAGTATAGAGCTTGGTTTCCATCCAGGAGAGTTCCTCCGGGTCAAGACGAGAGAGATGATGGTCAAGCTCAGCCCTGGTGTAGGGAAGTGCTGATGAGGGAATGGCCAACCCTTGGCTGACATAGAGGGTGGAAAGTTTCTCATGAACAGAATCAGAGAGCTGAAACATGTCTGAAGGACTGGCAAACCCACCTGTCCAACAGAGGGAAAGCACTACCATGGCAAGCACCAGTTTTTTCATCCTTCAGAGACCTCCTCAACGCCTAGGACTTCTGTATCCCACGATACTTTCTCAGTCCATTCAGTGTATACTGCAAAAAATACCAGCAGGCCACCGGGATAGGCAGATGCAAGTACCTGCGATAGACAATCCAACGGTTTTTTGCTGCTTTGACTTTATCTCCTGAGCGGTTGCTGTCGCTGAGTCGGTACCGCACCAAAGGATCCTTGTGTCCGCATGCCGAGATCCCCTCCTGAAGCAGTCCAAGCCAGAACACATAGTCCTCGTGGCTGTACGAACCATCCATAGAGCGCCCCTGCAGCCAAGATGAGCGCAGTATGACCGTTGAAGGAAGCAGATAGTTCTCCTTCAGCAAAGCCTTGTAAGAGCACTGCTCAGGAACTATCTTATCGTGGCCGATACGCTTTCCATCCGCGTCAATGAAACTGTAGCTGGAGTAGACAAGGTCACACTCCTTCCCTTCCAGCAAGGCAATCTGTTTCTCCAGCTTGTCAGGCTCCCAGAGGTCATCGCTATCGAGGAAGGCTGTGTACTCTCCCTTCACGTGCTGAAAGAGGACGTTGCGTGCCTGTGCCACGCCTCCATTCTGGGAGAGAAAGAACACACGAATACGAGAGTCCTCCTCTGCCAACTCCTTCATCACCTTGGCAGTCTGGTCCCTGGAAGCATCATCTACAATGAGGATTTCCAAAGAGCGGTAGGTTTGATCACGTGCTGAGCGAACGGTTTCCCTGATGGTGCGTTCACAGCCATACGCTGGAATTAGTATAGAGCAAAGCCCTTTTTGGAATTCCATCAAAGAAACCACCTCCCCTCATCTAGAAAAATATCTTTGCCCCAACCTGGACGATGTGGCTATGGTTCCCATCATTCCAAGGTCCAAAATTGGTATCTCTGCCATCATAGGAGACTTCCCCGATAATTGGCCTCTCCCAGACTGTTATCAGCCGATAGCTGCCGCTGAGCTCGATCGGCATGTCTGCAAGCTTCTTGGAGGCCTTCACCTGTACAGAGAGGGTCTTCTTGAACACATTGCCCCAGAAATCCTTCTGCCCATACTCATCGTCATCATCGTACTCCATGAACTGCTCAATGGAGAATCCGTACTGGCCGCTACGAACCTGGTACTTACCTTGCAACTGCGCAGTCCATCCTCTGGGCAAGCCAAGGTCCAGCTGGACCAGGAACTCCTGGCTGTTTGGATCAAGCGGATAGCCAAGGTTTTCTCCCTTGTTCACATAGGCGGTCTCACTTGCTGTTTCATAAATGTGCCACTTTCCGTCATCTTCCTGTTCTATGACGGTACGCCCATCAGGGGAGATATACTCATCTACTGTTGCATTATCACTAACATCAATTTTCCAATCATAGTCATCATCAGAATCATAATTCTTATAGAGTATTTTATCAGATCCGACTTTCTTCACCTCGTAGGTATTCTCAAAATCAGTGACTGTTGTATCATTTGTGCCATCAGCATCATCAGCCAAATCCTCCAGAACACCGGTCTTCTCCAAGATTGGATAGTGTGAATACACGAACGGCCCAACATAGGTCCACTGCACGGTAAGGCTGGAGAAACTTCCCACGGGGATGGGGGTTACAAATCCGGCTTGGAAGACAAACATGTTCCTGGGAGCCTTGAGCATGGTGATGGGATTACCCACCACATTCATCTCATTCATGCCCATTGCTCCATAGAATCTTGCCATATTGGGAAGTGTGTAGGAGAAGTCCAAGCCAGCAAATACATCATCAATATCACCAAGGTTGTTCTGCTGGAACATGTAGATGGCAAGGGGATTGAGGTAGCCGAGCTCAAACCGTTTCTGCCACACCGTTGACTCAAAGATGCTGAGGGTGAGCGATGTTCCTACATCCAGCTCAACGCGGTGTGCACTGAAGTTGTTGTCAAACCGGTAGTATGGTTTATCCCTTTGGTAGTCATCGGAGAAGAATGGCTCATCATCAAGTTCTTTGAGAGAGAACTTCCCAAGAGACCCGGTGATCACGGAGTAGCGCAGCCAGGGTGAGAGATCCACCTGGATGTCAACTCCATCAAACGTTCTTGCATCCGTGCTGAGTATAAGGTTATTCAAGCCCGGACCCCAATCTCTCTTGATGGAACCCCAACGGAGGTGAAGAGCCCCATCAAAGAAGGAACCGGATAGCTCAGGGGATAGGGAGAGCCCCGTATAGAAGGATTCTGCTGGAATGGAACGCAACTGTGATCCGCCGGACAACAGCTGCATATAGAATCCCTCTCCTGGGATGGTGAACTCTGTGGGAATGAACACCTCTGAGTTCAGCTTATCTACATTCAATCCAAAATCCATGTTGTAGGAAATATGCTCTCCAATGTCGCCTCTCAGGTAGGCAAGAATGGTGTTTCGGGAGTCGTACTCCTTTGAGGCAATATTCACTGTCTGCTGTGTCTGGAGGGTAACACCCAAGGAGGCACCAAGCTTTTTTGCTTCATCGTAGGTACGAAAGTATCCCTTTGAAAACACTTCATCCAGCGATGATGGCTCAGTCCCATAGGTCGTCTGAAGCTGAGCCTGCAAAGAGGCAATCTCAGCTTGCTCCTCTGTATTGAGTGCATCTTTCTGAGCCGCAATTTCAGAAAGGAGGGTCAGTACCTTGTCGGCGCTGTAAGGCCGTACAGCTATCTGCTTCTCGATCAAGCCACGAATCTGGGCAACATCCAATACCTGGTAGACCCGATGGTCAACAGGAACAGAGAGATGCTGGGCGGCAGAGAGAGAAGAGATGGAGAAAAGCAACAATCCAATGATGACTAGAACACGTACATTTTTCATACTCACAATCCTATTCAGTTTCTATAGTGGCGAGCTGGTCTACAAACCAATTCTGCAAGGCTGTAATTCTTCTCATGAAGGCGGAGGGAAGATCGACGGTAATCCCAAAGATTCCAACCTCTGGCTCCCTATCCTCGATGGTGGTTAGCGCTGAGAGCAACAACCCCTCCTCCATCTGATAGGTTCCCATGCTGATATGGAGCTGTTCCTTGGGAACTGCAGTGAATATTCCAAATACCCGCAGTGTGCTGATATTCATGATATCCACAAAAATCTCCCGATCACTGTTGGTATAGGTATGTAAATAGCGGTTTCCACCGAAGGAACTGTCTCTCTGGTAGACATAGCTCTGCACCGAGTAGGGGAAGGTGGCAGCAACCGGGTCTGGAAGCAAATTGTTCAGGTTCTTGCTGTCTTTCATATAGGAGGATTTTTCTATGAGCACTTTTGGTTTGTTGCCTGCTCTCCACGAGATGTAGGTAATACCCTCCTGCGTGGAAATTGCACGGATTTTGTTGAAAATTGCCAGTTGCCGCTCTTTCATATTCATTGCCTGCAGCGCTGGACCATAGGGAATATAACTTACTGCAGCGATACTGAATCCATTGGTTGCTTGCTCGGCAAGCATTGCACGCTCGTATCCCTCTGTTCCCTCAACAAAGAACTGGGTGAGGCTTCCCCCATCGATGGTCTCCCCATCGATGATCTCCCCGGCAATCAGTTCATTTACCTGGGACTCATTCAGACCAGGCAAGGTAGATGCAATATCTTGCTCGAGAGCAAACAGGGACGAGATACTCAACAAACAAACCAACAGTACACCATATACATATTTCTTCATACAAACCTCTTAATACGCATTCTCATTTACAAATCCTCTAAAGAATGTAAAGAGTACAATTTTCAAATCAAATAACAAGTTCCAATTCCTGATATAGTACAAATCGAACTCGATACGACGTTCAAGCGAGGTATTACCTCTCCAACCATTTACCTGGGCCCAACCAGAAACTCCTGCCTTGAACCGATGCCGCATACGATAGCCGGGTATCTCATGGTTGAACTTCTCAACCAACTCCGGTCTCTCTGGACGGGGACCGATGAGACTCATCGTACCAGCGATGACATTGAACAACTGAGGAAGTTCATCCAAGCTGGTCTTTCTCAAGAACCTCCCGATCTTGGTAATCCTGGGGTCATTCTCCTCTGTCCAGTGAGCATCCCCCTCGGGAATATCTGTCCTCATACTCCTGAATTTATACATTGTAAAGATTTCTTCATCACGAGTCACCCGCTTTTGCTTGAAAATTACCGGACCAGGGGAAGAAAGTTTGATCAAGATTGCAATCAAGAGAAGCCCAGGAGAGATGAGGATGACCCCAAGCGTACAAGAGACTATGTCAAACAGTCGTTTCATGAACCGCTGGAAGAAACCCATCTCAGCGGCATTCAATGTGAGCAACGGTATCCAGCGGAAATCGGAGATATGGGTACCGATGTATGACTCCGGCAGGCTGGGTAGCAGGACAACCTTCTCATTGAGCAAGTCCAGGGCTTGGGCAACCATGGCCTCTTCCCTCTCAAAAGCATCCCCAGGATATCCTATGACGACCAAATCGGGACGGGTGAGGAGAACCGCATCGCTCAAGGTCCCTGCCTGTATCTGCCTGGCCCCTCCAATGGACAATCCCTCACCGTCAAACTGTCCAACCAGCTTGATGCCATCCATCTTTCTACTGTGCAGTGCTTTCTCGTAGCGAACCAACTTATCTCCGTAACCGACTAGAAGAATACGTCGTGTGTATCTTCCTTTACGATAACTTTTCTTGATATGGGAGGAGATGAGGGTTCGTTCAGTCACAAGAAAGACCACAATGAATATGATGTACAGGCCGATTGCAATACGGCTTACCTTATCGGAAAAGAAGAAATAGAGAACAACCAGGAGCAGAAGCAATGCTTCAAAGGCACTGAAAACAAGGGTACTGGTCTCTTTACGCCAGGAGTGCTCCAACTCTTCTACATACAGGTCATTCCTGCTCAGGAAAAAGATATTGAACAACCATACCAGGACAGAAAGCTGTACAAACAAGGAAAAGGATGCAACTCTGCCTCCTGGGATGACGTAGAATCGCAACAATCCTGCAAGGAACCATGCCCCTAAAATTGCCAACGTATCTCCTGTTACTTTCAGTACCAACAATGACTTATTACTCTTCTTCACAGCAGTTATACCTCACCCAGTCCTAAAGATGTGACCACTTGTAAAACAGTTGCTTCGCGATTCGACGTCTCCGGCTGCCTCTTGGGAACAGACGCAGCATTAGAGAAGGATTCTTTTCCGTATCGCTTTCAAGAGCCATCCTCACCAATCGTTCATAAAACTCACTCTTCTTTGCATAGTGCCAAAACAGATAGGCAAAATCAGAATCAATGGCATCCCAAGGTTTCTCAAATCCGGCATAGTGCACAAGATAGGGGTGCTCTCTCGCCTCCGTATACGCTTGATAGATGGATAAGGGACCATCGGCAATGGTCTTTATACGCGTATGGTTGCAATCGACCACAGTATTCCAGTTCATCGCCAAGACGAGGAACTTTCCCCTACACTCCTTGTTCAGCAGATCCTGATCGTTGAATCGGTACCGTCTCTCGCCTACCAAGGCTATCCACTCACTCACTGAATGCAATGCACGCATGGCTTTCATGTCAATGACCAATACCCCTGCCTGGAAGTAGGCATCACCATCTGCAAACCCCAGTGTCTTCTGGAGGTACTCCTTCATGCTGGGATCCCCTGAAAGAGAGAGGCTCGGCACTTCAGGATCCAGAGCGGCAGCAAGCACTTTTCCCTGTAAATCGAGGTCATACAGCTTGCTGACATCTTCGAGAACAACCGTATCACAATCAAGATAGAGCACTTTCTCATACTCAGGAAGAATATCTGCAATGAGGAATCGATAGTAGGTTTCCGTGGTAATGTGGTCGGTTGGATTCTTCTGGAGTGTTCGCTTTCCAAGGAGAGCCTTGGGATTGAAAAATCGTAGTTGTACCTGCGAAAAAGTGCTGCATGTATAGAGCAGCCGCTGCTTTGAGTCTTCTTGCAAGTCAGATTCCAGAACCACTACATCATAGAAACGGTTTGGATCAATATGAGAGAGCATGCTTTTCAAGCATACTCCCAAGGCAGGGGCGAATTTCTCATTTGAAGCAAACACCACCGGCACTGCATCATCTCTCCAAGAGGGAAGGTATGCAGGGGTGTCTGCATGCAGGAAGTACACTGAAGAAGTCCTCTTCACAACTCCCTCACACTCTGCTGCAAGGAACACCTGGAAAAGCAGTACCAGCAGATGCTCAAAGGAGATGAGGAAGGTATAGGAGATCTCTTCTTCCCGCATTTCTGTGAAAAACCTATCATACACATCCGTGATGAAGGATAGGAAGCGGATAAAGAGGGATCGACTCATCACGGTGGCTACTGCTGGCAAGCAACGAGATTGCTGCAAGCAGGTAGAAACCACTTCAGCATATGCTGGATAGTGGTTTTGCATGATGGAGAGGAAACGATCCAAGGAAGAGGGAGCAATACCGCAAGACGATACAAGGTAGGTTTGCAATGACTGTTTCAGCTGTATTTCAACAGGGGCCAACACCTTCTCAGGGCCAAGTGCCTCGGCAAACAACTGTGGCATATCCAGCTGATAGGCATCTACCATCCTTGCACTGAAGAAGTCCTCACTTGTATGTGTTGGGTTGGTGTTCTTCGGTACCAGATAGGTGGTATTGGTAAAAAGACCAATGTACTGGTCGTCAGGAAGAGACTGTGTGGGCAAGCTGTCAAGCCAGTTTTTCCCCTGCATCATGGCCGGAAGTACATGATATCTATCTGATGGAGGAAGCTTATCTGTATCTTCACAGGAAACAAAAATGGAAACTGACAACTTACGACCTCTCTCTATGTCTTGCAATGACACGTAGGGATATGTTTCCTGTATGATACCATATCACATACCACTGGGGAACTCCCTTTAGGGTATTAGATATGCAGGTGATCGTCATAGCGATCACTGAGAATCTTCCTGCAGTATGAGTCTTTCTGCTTCAGAATCTTTGATCCTCTGGTTATCTTGCATAGGGAAATACCGTAGGAAGATGCAATCTCCCGCTGGGGCAACCCCTGATAGAGGTCTTTCATCAGATTCCAACGAAGGAGAATTGCCTTTTGCTCGCTTGGAGTCAGCATCTCCTCAAACAGTTTTGCCATATCCTCAGATTTGGTTGTATTGGTAAAGAGTTCAATCAAATCCTTATATTCAGTATCCATGCATCCTCCATTTCATTTCATACTACAAAGAGAAAGTGATGCGGTCAAGCAACGCTGGTTGCAAAACCTAAGACGGTAGCTATACTATCAGCTCAAGGAGCAATAACGTGAGTGAAACCACCTACAGCAAAAAAACCATGCGTATCCTGTTGTACCTGCAACAGGGGGAGTTGACTGAGCACCGAATCTACCATTTTCTTGCAACCCGCGTGAAGGATGAGCATAACAGCAGTGTATTGCGCCGCATTGCAGAAGAGGAACTGAGACATGCCAAGATCTGGCAGAAACTTACCGGTAAAGAGGTGAAAATCAATCGCTTCAAACTATGGTTCTACAGCTTCATGGCGTTGCTGCTTGGCTACACCTTTGTTCTGAAGAAAATGGAGAAAGGAGAGGACAAGGCAACAAAGGCCTATCGCTCTCTCATCAGTGAGGTACCCCAAGCAAAGCAGATAAGCGAGGATGAGGACCGGCATGAACAACAACTGCTTGCCATGCTCGATGAAGAGCGCCTGCAGTATATTGGCTCCATGGTACTCGGACTCAGCGATGCATTGGTAGAACTCTCGGGAACCCTCGCCGGACTGACCTTTGCTTTGCAGAATACACGGCTTATAGCCCTCAGCGGCCTGATAACCGGAATCTCTGCAACGCTTTCGATGGCCTCCAGCGAGTATCTTTCAGCAAAGAACAGTGGGGAAAAGAACGCCGGTAAGAGCAGCATGTACACCGGTATCGCCTACTTGTTCACCGTTGCCTTCATGGTCCTGCCCTATCTCCTTCTGGATAACTACGTTGCTGCCTTGGCTATCATGCTGGTGGTTGTCATTGTCATCATCATGCTTTTTACTTATTATACAGCGGTAGCGAAGGACCTTCCATTTGGAAAGCGGTTCTTGGAGATGGCCCTCATCAGTCTTGGTGTTGCTGCCGTATCGTTTGTGATCGGAATCCTCGTGAAGCGATTCCTGGGAATTGACCTATAGATGAAATACCTACACGTTCATGGGCTGCGCCTCTCACAGATAGCCCTCGGTTGTGACCACTACGGAGAAAAAATCAGCGAGGAAACATCCCGTCAGCAGTTGGACATATTTGCCCAAGAGGGGGGAAATCTGCTCGATACCGCCCATATCTATGGACAAGGGGAAGCCGGCACACCATCCAGCAGTGAGATGGTTCTCGGCAAATGGATGAAGCAGCACGACATGAGGAACCAGATGGTTGTTGCCTCAAAAGGCTGTCATCCCTACAAGGAAGATATGCACAGGAGCAGAATCAATCGAAAGGACATGCTTCTGGACATCAGCCAGAGCCTCGACTCCCTCAAGACAGACCATCTGGATATCTGGTTCTTTCACCGTGACAATCCCCTGATGCCGGCCGATGAGATAATCGACATGGCCAGTGAGCTGGTAGAGAGCAAGTTGGTCAAGCATCTAGGCGCATCCAACTGGACAACAAAGCGTATTGAAAAGGCTAATCAATGGGCAAAGACTCATGGTAAACCAACCTTCCAGATCAGTGAGATCCAGTGGAGCCTGGCACAATGCACCCCAGAGACCTGGGGCGATGATACCTTAATCTGCATGACAGAAGAAGAGCGTACTTGGTACGAGCAGGAGGCTATGCCCGTGATGTGTTTCTCACCCCAGGCGAAAGGCCTCTTCTCAAAGATCATTGCAGGCAAGATTGAAACATTGAGCGAAAAAGCAAAGCAAAGATTTCTTACAGAGACCAACCTGGCATTGGTGCCGAAGGTTGAGAAACTCTCCAAGGAGTTGGGAGTCTCCCCCTCTGCAATCGCCATGGCCTACCTCACCAGTCAAACAAATCCGACCATAGCCATTGCAGGATCAAGCAAGGTGGAGCAGATAAGCGACACACTCCTGGGTAGTGACCTTACCCTGACTGCCGAGCAAATTGCGTACCTCCAGCAAGATCTTCCCTAGAATTGCTTGTACCAAACCCCAACAGAGGATAAGATACCCCTCATGACGCAATCTCTTGCACAGGTTGCACTCTTCCTCTTCATAATTATCCTTGCCCATTTCCTGAAACGGGCCGGACTGTTTAGTGAGAAGGAAGGGAGCACCCTCTCGAAGATCAGTTTGAACATTACCCTGCCCGCCGCAATTGTGGCGAGCTTCAATACGTTTACACTGGACTACTCGCTTCTGGTTCTCGTAGGATATGGGATAGGGGCAAACATCCTGCTGGCTGCTTTCTCCTACCTATTCATGAGCAAACGAAGCAACTCGCTGAAGGCATACGCACTGCTGAGCGGATCTACCTACAATGTAGGCAACTTCTCCTTTCCATTCATCCAATCACTCTTTGGAGCCCAGGCCCTGGTCGCCGCCAGTCTCTTCGATCTTGGCAATGCACTGATGACCACCGGCCTCACCTACTCCCTGGCCAGTTCTGTTGCAAGGGGAAAAGGCCCACAAAGTACAGACCTGCTGAAGAAGCTCTTCACCAGCGTCCCCTTCATCACCTACCTGGTGATGATCACCCTCTCCTTTGCCCATATCCGCTTGCCGATCTTCCTCCAGGAGTGGATGGTAGCCGTAGGAAAAGCAAACCCGATCATCGCTATGTTGATGATCGGGATTATGCTCGATGTTCGTTATGAGAGGAGCTGGATCAAGTACTCGGTGGGGTTGCTTACCATCCGTTACGGATTTGCCATCCTCATGGCCTGGTATTTCATCGTCCATACCGACTTCAACCAGATCATCAAGATAACCCTTGCGTTTGTTGTGTTCAGTCCCAGCTCAAACAGCTCTGTGGCATTTCTGGAGAAGCTTACCGATCAGGAGAAGCTGGCATCCTTTACCTCCTCCCTCTCCGTCCTGGCAAGCATTCTCAGTTTTACCATCCTATCGCTTATTCTCACCTAGCCAAAGAGATAGGAGTTTACCAGGTTGTTCAGGTATTCCTGCTTTCCACTGCGCTTTTCGATCTGCACATTCCGACCGATTGCGGCCAGGGATGCAAGGTCCAGAGAACCTTCTTCAAACTGCTTTCCCTCTCCACTATCAAAGGATGCATAGCGATTCTTCACAAAGGTATCGAAGAGACCTTCCTCAATAATCTTGTGTGCCACCTCAAGACCGAGAGCAAAGCTGTCCATGCCTCCGATATGGGCAATGAAGAGGTCTTCAAGGTCGGTTGAGTTACGACGACGCTTTGCGTCAAAGTTCAAACCACCACTTCCCAGTCCTCCATGACGAAGAATGACAAGCATTGCCATGGTTGTTGCATAGACATCGGTTGGGAACTCATCAGTATCCCATCCATTGATCGAATCACCTTGGTTTGCATCCACACTGCCCAGCATGCCGTGGCTTGCAGCAACCAACAGATCGTGATCGAAGGTATGGCCGGCCAGCGTTGCATGGTTTGCCTCGATGTTGCACTTGAAATCCTTGTCCAGAGAGTACTCCTTGAGGAATCCAATGGTGGTGGCCGCATCATAGTCATACTGGTGCTTTGTCGGCTCCATCGGCTTGGGCTCGATGAGGAAAGTTCCCTTGAACCCAATGCTGCGTCCATAGTCCCGTGCCATGGTCAAGAACCGGGCAAGATGGTCCTGTTCACGCTTCATGTCGGTATTCAAGAGGCTCATATACCCCTCTCTACCACCCCAGAATACGTAGTTCTGTCCACCAAGCTTTACATTCACATCCAAGCTGTTCTTCACCTGGACAGCTGCTCGCGCCACTACCTTGAAGTCAGGGTTTGTCGCTGCCCCATTCATATAGTTGGGATGGGTGAATACATTGGCGGTATTCCACAGCAATTTGATCCCGCTGGCCTTCTGACGGGCAAGCAACTCATCGGCGATCTTGTGGAAGGTCTTCTCATAGGTTACGGCATCCTCACTGTCGGGGGAGGCATCCACATCGTGGAAGCAGTAGTAGGGAGTCCCCAGCTTGGTAAAGAACTCAAACGCCGCATCGGCCTTTGCCACTGCGTTTGCATAGGGGTCTTCCTTCCTGAATGGGAAATCCATCGTAGAACTCCCAAAAGGATCGGTCCCATCGGCACAGAAGCTGTGCCAGTAGGCAGTTGCAAAGCGAAGGTGTTCCTCCATACTCTTCCCACCGATCATCTTTTTCGCATCATAATACTTGAAAGCGAGGGGATTCTTGCTGCCCTTCCCTTCAAATGCAATCTTTCCAATACCCTTGAAATACTCTTTCTCACCAACAAAATACTGCATAGGTCCTCCTACTGATATAAAGGCGTCAAAGCCTCAACATACGATTGATAGCGCTGGTATGCCTTGGCATACTGCTCTCCTGCTTTCTCATCCGGCTCACAACTTTTTGCCTCGTCAAAGCGAACATGCTCTGAAGCCAGATCCACTATCGATCCCCCCTTGAGTGTCCACAGTGCCTGGAGCGCTGCTCCAAACGCTGCACTCTCAGCCACCTCGGGAACAGAGACCGGCAACTGCATCACATCACAGGCTATCTGGCGCCAGATAGCACTCTTTGCGCCCCCTCCACTCAGAATAATTCTCTTGGGGACAAATCCAAGTTCTCCAAATGCATCCAAGCCACCTTTCATGGCGTAGATGGAACTCTCCAAGGCAGCACGTGCAATGTTCTGGACCTTCATGTTTCCCATATCCAGTCCAGCGATGACTCCCTTTCCATGGGGAAGATTGGGTACCCGCTCCCCATTGAAGAAGGGAAGCATGGTAACCCCTTCGGCTCCTATGGGAGCCTCTGATGCCAGTCGATCAAGCTCTTTCACATCATAGCCAAAAAGCTGCCGTACTGATTCGGTGGTGACCGTACAGTTCATGGTACACAGCAGTGGCAGATAGCCCCCACTAGAGGAGCAGAATGCGGCCAGTCTTCCTTTACGGTCGGTGATGCACTGATCGCTGTAACCAAAGAGCGTGCCACTGGTTCCCATACTCATGGTAAGATCGCCCTTTCCCACACAACCGGTGCCTATGGCACCTGCCATGTTGTCTCCGGCTCCACAGCTGACAGGAATGCCAAACGGAATCCCAAGCTCTTCTGCAGTGGACTGCCTTACCATGCCTGCCGGCTCTCCCGCTTTACGTAACGGGGGCAACATACCCAGCAGATCCCTCTCATCATCAACTGCCTGTAAAACCACTTTGCTCCACGTTTTCTCTTGTACATCAAAGAAGGCTGTCCCAGAGGCATCACCTGCCTCTGCAGAGTACTCCCCGGTCAAATAATAATTGATGTAATCATGAGGAAGGAGAATATGTGCGAGCTTCTCATATGCTTCAGGCCGATGCTGTTTCAGATGGAGAATCTTCGACAAGGTATAGCCGGGAAGTATCTGATTTCCCAATAATTCGAAAACCCTGTCCTCCCCTCCCAGACGCTCTGTCAACTCATCACACTGGGCTTTTGTGGATGTATCGCACCACAGCTTAACCGGAGCGAGCACCTCTCCATCCTTGCCTACAGGAACAAAGCCGTGTTGTTGGCCGGAAACGCCAACGGCTACCACCTGTTTCTTTATCGTTGGATCTATCTGGGCAAAGCAGGATTTGATTGCATCCAGATACCATACAGCTTCTTGCTCACGTGTCCCATCTTCGCGACTCTCCATCTCATGGGAGGCACTGACGGTCAATAGGACTTGCTTTGTCTCGGCGTCATAACAGAGTACCTTTGTGCTCTGTGTACCAGTATCAATTCCTACAACAACTTGCATACAAATCCTCTCCTTTGGTATAGCATCACCCATCACTGGAGCGAATACCATAGACAAGATTGTGAAAACATATGTATTATTGACTTATGGAACTATTGGACGCCGTCTTTGTCTTTCAGATGCATGAAGAACAGGAACTCGAATGGCACCAACGTGTGCACAGCCATGAAGCTGGCCAATTCGAGGTTCACTACTTTGTAAGCGGCAGTGGAACCTTCAGCAATGCCCATCGCCGCTATACCATCAGCCCAGGGTCCCTGTTTGTCACAACAGGAGGAACGGTGCATGCCATTGAGGCTGACTTCCACGCAGGGCTGACCTACTATGCAACCTTGATCAGTTGCCCGGATGAACAGGCGTTGGTGGGAAAACTGGAGACAATGAACCCAATCAGACTGGGAACCAATTGGCGCTTCTTCTTTGAAGAGGTCAGGGACAAAGGGCTCAGTCCACTCAGAGAGTTGCGTATCAGCGCCTGTTATCAGATGCTCGGGCTTTTATACAACTTGGCAGCAGGTACCAAGCTGGAAGAGAACCAAGGAGAGAACGTACATCTGGAAAAAGCGATCCGCTACATGCAGAGACACGTTTTCGATAATCTGAATCTCCAGATGATTGCAAGCCATGTACAGCTCGATCCTTCCTACTTCGTACGACTCTTCAAAAAACGCATGAATACCACTCCAATGCGTTACTACTCCAATTTACAACTTGAAGCTGCAAGAGCACTGCTTACCAGCACATCGCTCTCGATCAAGGAGATCTCTGAGAAGTTGCAGTACTGTTCGGAGTTCCATTTCTCAAAGCGTTTCAAGCAATCTACGGGAAGCAGCCCATCATCCTATAGGAAGACACATTTGCAACTTCTCGGATTGTAGAAGTGAGAGAAGTTTGCATAACTTCTTCCACACCCCTCTTGTCAGAAGTGAGACCCTATACAGTCCATGTCTCTTGTCATATCTAGGGGTGTGCCACAAGTAATATTTCTTCTTTATAAGCCAATGCCAATTGCATTTCATGTTTTTACCATGTCACATGTTCTTGTTACATCGTACACCTCGACGTAAAACTTGTGATATGTGAGATGTTATTGGTAGATGTTGCATGTCACTTCTTCTAACATATGACATTTTATAACTTCTTTTATTATAACAAATTAATTAATTTTCTGTATTGACATCTTCTTACATCTTCCATATTATAAGGATGTAACAACTACTAAAAAGGAGTAAGAAGATGAAGAAGTTCAAAGCCATCATCCTGACAGCAATCTTGATGACCATCTTCTCTTCTGCTCTTTTCGCAGCTGGAATGCAGGACACCGCAGTACTGAAGTTGCATGCCTACATTCCCGAGAGAAACACCTTCACCGCCAATGAGCTTGGACAATTTGAGGTAGCATCAAACTCCTACAACTTCTCCTACTCAGTTGCTGAACAGGGTGTCAACAGAACGCTGTATGTAGTGGCAAATTGAAATACTGACTAGCGCGTCCGGACAGACAAGCTTGCAATATAAAGAAGCCAGTGATGAGGGAAACATCACTGGCTTCTATCCTTTTATGCTTTGGAACTACTATGAATCGAACACTTCCCCAGAGAGCGGGATTGAGGCCATTGCCCCAGGACGGGATACGGCAATCCCTGCTGCCTTGCTCGCATAGCGCAAGCATTCTTTCACTGAATGTCCACGCGCGATCGATGCAAGATAATATCCGATAAAGGTATCCCCCGCTGCAGTGGTATCCACCACCGGAGTATCGTAGATGCCTTCGCTGATGCGTACATCCTTGTATCCGTAGAGACACCCCTCCTTGCCGATCGTCAAGAGAATCTCGCTGTGATTATACTCCCTGATAAGGTGCTCCAGTATCTCGGCAAAAGGGCTCCCCTCAGGAAGTCCTGCAAGGTTTGCTCCCTCGATCTCATTGACCACCAGGATATCCAACAAATCCAAGGGAAGGCTTGTCGCCTTATCATCATAGGGAGCCAAATTCATACAGACCTGCATTCCCTGCTTCTTTGCTTCACGAATAAGATACTCAGTGTGGACAATCTCGTTCTGCAACACCAACATGTCACCAGATCCAAACATCTGCAGCGCTGCATCGATCTCCTCTTTGGTAATGGCTGTATTGCCACCACCGTAGAGGATGATCGCATTCTGCTTCTGTGAATCCAGCTGGATGAGCGCCTGCCCGGTCGCACCGTCCCAGTGGCGTATGAGGGAAGTGTCGACCCCATAGCTGGAGAGAAGGTCAAGCAAGAATGCTCCATCCTCTCCTATCTTCCCTGCGTGAAATACCTCAGCACCAGCCTTGGCAAGTGCAGAACTCTGGTTGGCCCCCTTACCCCCGGCACTCTTGGTAAGGGAAGTACTGGGCAGGGTCTCTCCCCCCTTGACGATGTGGTCGACAGTAAAAATCAGGTCAATATTGACCGATCCATAATTCAGGAATCGCATCTTTCCTCCTATAACAATGGGGCAGCCAATTTCAGGACCATCCCAATCAATTTCGCAATCAACGAGCGGTTCCTGAGGAACTCCATCGTGACTTTCCTGCTTACATCCAACGTATTTCTGATATCTGCATACACCTTCTGGATAACCGATGACCCGTAGAATGCCACCCCATTCTCAAAGTGCAAATAGAATGAACGGTAGTCCATATTGATGGTTCCAATAATGGCAACCCGGTCATCGCTGACGAACATCTTGGCGTGAATGAATCCCGGCATATATTCATAGATCTTCACTCCAGATTCCAACAGCGGTTTGTAGTTCTCTCTCGTCACAGCAAACACATACCATTTATCCGGCATGTGCGGGGTAATGATGCGTACATCGACCCCGCTTTGGGCCGCGATCTTGAGCGCGGTGAGCATCTCATTGTCAAGAATCAGATAGGGGGTGGTGATCCACACATACTTCTTTGCCATGCTGATGATCTGTATATAGGCGTTCTCTGCAACGTTCTGATTATCCAGTGGGTTATCTGCAAATGGTTGTACAAACCCATCAGTCTTGCAGGTGATGCTGGGACGGTAGGCATAGTAATCCATTGGCACACCGGTGGAAAAAGCCCAGAGCTGCAAAAACATCTGGGTGAGACTCCAAACAGCATCCCCTCTTAGTTTTACCGAGGTATCTTTCCAATGACCGAACCGTATTTTCCGATTCGCATACTCATCGGCAATATTCATACCTCCGGTGTAGCCTACATTTCCGTCAATGACCAAGACTTTTCGGTGGTCCCGGCTATTGAGACGACTGTTCAGATGGGCTTTAAGAGGATTGAATGCAACTACTTCGAGGCCAAGGGAACGGAGTTTCCTATCATAATGGGAAGGTATGTCAAAGATCGATCCAACATCATCGTACATGAGGCAGACCTTGACTCCCTGCATCTGTTTCTCAAGCAGTACAGAAAGGACACTATCCCAAACCTCACCCTCGGCAATAATGAAAAACTCCAGAAAGATGAACGACTTTGCCTTCTTCAGCTCACCAAGCACATCCAGGACCCACTCCTCTCCGCTGGGAAAATACTCTACCTCGGTATTTCCCCATACCGGATAGGAACTGATGTTTGCAATATACTGGGCTTGCCGGGCAAGCGTTCTTGAATAGGCATTCATCGCCTTCATGGGAAGCAGATTGCTGTAGGCCCCTCCTTCCATACCTCGTTGGTTGAGTTTTTCCAACTGTTCAAGTCGGGCACGAAGGCGAGCATTGAGTCCGCGAGTACCAAAAAGGATGTAGAACAGCCCCCCATAGACAGGGATGGTCATGAAGATGAGCATCCATCCTATCTTGTATGCTGGGTTGAGGTCTCGTACCACAACCACAAGTGCCATAAGGATTGAGAGCCCGGAAAGGAACTGTATCCACAGCGCATCATTCTGGGCAAACCCAAAGATATTGATGAGGATTGCAATCTGCAGGGAAATGAGGACGAGGGAGATGAAGAGTCTTCCCGTGAAGAACTTCAGTAATTTTCGAAACATGCAAGCACTCCCCCCCTGAGAGAAGAGTATATCATTTCGCCCCTCTCAGCGCAAAGCCTATTGGTCTCGCATCGAGAACTCACAACCGCAATATTGCTGACGATACAAGTTCATCTCCTTGCTCAATTTCACACTCTTGTCAAACCCACCTTTTTTCTTGAAATCAATCTCCTCAAAACCGGGAAATTGCTCTCCAACACTGAAGATGAGTTTGCTGTTCTTGAAACGACTGACTGTCAAGGTAGTGGTAAAATGCTGGAAACCCAGTTCCTGGGCTTTCTCTGACGCTTCCCTCAGGTTATAGGCAAAGCAAAGCTTACACCTGCTTCCACCTTCCCTCTCTGCTTCATGACCTTTCACGGATGCAAGCCACCTCTCGTGGTCATAGTGCTCGTGGATGACCTGCAAAGCGTAGGCTTTTGCTACTTTCACCAACTCAGTATAGCGCCTCTCAGCTTCTTCCTCTGGATAGATATTGCTGTTGGAAAAGTACAGCACTGGATTCCAACCTTCCTCAAGAAGTCGTTCAATACTTGCAGTACTGCAGGGGCCACAACAGGCGTGCACCAGGATATCATGCTCTTCCATAGGCAAAGCATACGGCAAACCACTGGGAACTTGCAACCACCATCCATTCTGTGTAGAGTACAACCGTTACAGGGAGGTCTTATCACTATGAACCGCAAGAAAAACTATCGTCTCTGGGTGCTGTTGCTCATCGTCCTTCTCATCTTCCTACTCGACATCCCCAGCTACAGCAAGGTTCTCCTAACACTTCTTCTTTTAGGTGCTCTGCTCTTCTGGAAAAGAAGCGTCATCTATTATATCAGGGCAAATAAGCATATAACCAGCAAGGATGAAGCAGACTGGCAGAAGGCTTGGCCCCTCTACCGCAAGGCCTTCAAAGCAGGATTGCAATCACAATTTGTCATTACATCTGCAAGCATGTTCCTTCAGAGGGGCGACGCTGAGGAAGGCAAACACATCATAGAGCAGTACCTCGTTTCAAAAAGGGGAAGAAGTGAGAACCTCGACAATATTGCAAAAACGATGGTAAGTATGGCCTACTGGATGGAGGGAGACCTCCAGAAGGCTATTGATTGTGTAAAGGAGGTTCATGAACAGGGCTGGAGGGACAAGAACCTCTACATAAACTACACCACCTATGCTCTTGCAGCAGGAGATGTGAAGAAGGCTCAAGAACTGCTCGATGAGGCAGAAGAGCTGAAAGAGAGCAGTCCCGGTATCGAAGACAGTCGTGGGTGGCTCTTCCTGCTGGAAGGCAATTGGGAAGAGGCCGATGCTCTGTTCACCGACTTGGTTGCAAAAGCCCCTCGTTTCCCAGAACCATATGTACACCATGCACAAGTAAAAATTCACTATGGCCAGAGTGGGGAGGCTGTAAAGCTCTTGGAACAAGCCCTCGATGCCCGCTATGCAAATACCTCAGGTTTCAAGAAGGAGATTATCCAGGAGATGATTGATGGCTTAAAGAATCCTGAGACACGGAGAAAACAGGCTCTGGAGATAGATGGAGATGTAGCGAGTGTTGCTGTGGGGAAGAGGCCGAAAGCGATTGAGGGAACCTTCCCCACAGAGAAGGGAAAGAGACTTGAAGGATTTGCAAAACCATCCAAAAAACCACAAAAAAAGGCTCCCAAGCAGGCAACAGAGGTGCCAGCTGAGAGCGATGAACGGCTTCCCAATACAGAGCTTACTGAACAGGACCTGGAGTATATCAGGACGCATAATCTCGAGTAGCAGCGCTAGAAGATCAGATTGAAGTAGAATCCCCACACCAGGGTATTCACCTTCTGGTCCCAACCTCCATAGATGGTGAGCGGAAGGGTTCGTATACCAAGCAGGGAGAGGTCACTGTGGAACTCCATACCGAGGGAGAGATAGGGAGAGAAGGAGTTCTCTGTCCAAAGAAGATCGGTATAGATGGCAACTGAGTTGTTCTGGAATATGAACAGCTCAGCCATCGTGGGATCAAAGTTCTTTGGGCGGTATCCGAGAGAAAGACCCAATCCAACCAAGTGGTTCGCTGCATTGGTTTGCACCGAAAGATCATGCCCCTGGCTCTTTATCAGGGAGTCGGTGGTCCTAAACCCATCAGAGAAGAAGAAAGGCACATCCCCCTTCCCATCCACTGCAAAACGCCCAAATCCCTTGAGGGAGGCAAACAGGTCCCAATCTTGGTTCAGAATCTCAGTCTCTGCACGCGTCGATACAAATGAGCGAAGGATGGAGAAATCCCCGAGCATCTGGAATGAGAGAGAGAGGGAGGTGTCCTTATAGGTCCACCGATTCTCATGAGGAAGATACAGATCTCCCTTCGCCTTTATGGTGTAGAGGAAGGTATGACCATCCCAATAGTCCACATGGTTGCTGTCGTCAAAGTTGTTTATCTGCTCGTAGGACTGCAAGAGACTTATCCCAATCGTATTATCGAAGACAAAAATCCGTCCTTCCAAGTCTATTCCACTGGATATCACGGGTGATAATCCACTGATATCGAACATCAGTGCACTATACACAGAGAGACTGAGGTGCTTCAGGAAGTAGTAGTCGAACTGTCCTCTAATTGCTGGTGCAACAGAGAATCTATCGTTGCTTCTGAAATCAAGGGAGTAGCCTGGATTCACCCGGAGAGCAATATTTCCTTTTCTCCAGTCAAATTTGAATCCCAGGGTAGTATCATCCTTGAGTGCTGAAGTGTCATTTTTCTCATAGTCGCTGTCCAATCCCAGACCAAGCAGCTTACTGGGTATATTCAGAGGAACATGCTTGTAGAGTCGGTATTCAGAAGCACTCTCCTGCAGTTTGACATCCAAAGCACTGCGGGTCTCCAAGAGCTCATCAGAGATGACACTTCGATGCACCCTAGAGACCTGCTCCTGTTGCTCTTTGGCCGATGAATACCCCTGTGAAACCAGGTACTGCACTCGGTCGAACTGCATGAAGGAGACGTCTTCCACTGCACAACGAATCCAGACAACCTCAGGAAGCGCATTTTTCAGTTCCTCTATGCCCTTTCTACGCTTTCCAATATCGATTGAGACATTGAGCACGGTCAAGGGATTCTTGAGGTTTAGGGTATCTATGTCGTAGAAGGTGGTGGAGACAATGACTGAATCCGCATAGGTTGAGGCAAGTTCCACAGGTGCAAGATTCGTAATACCTCCATCTATCAGGAGGTGTCCCTTATACTCTACCGGAGGAAAGTAGACCGGCAAGGCGTAGCTGGCCTGCAGGACCGTATAGAAATCCCCTTCACTGATTACAACCTGTCGTTTAGTTACCAGGTCCTCGGTTACCACAAGAATGGGAATCGCGAGATTCTCCAGTTGCAGGTCTGATCCAAGGATGGAAGCCACCTTCGCGAGGAAACGGGAGGAGTCAAGCATACCTCCTTTAAGTGGAAGGGTGAGGTCAAACAACGTTTGCAATTCAACCGAGGTGACACTCTCTAGGATCTGATCAGGAGAGAGCCCCGCTGCGTAGAGAAGACCAACAATGCTACCCATGGAGTTGCTGATGATGAAATCTGGAACAATTTCCTGTTCCTCCAGGTATTGCAGGACACCAATATGGGCAAATGCACGTGCAGATCCCCCACTCAGCACCAAACCAACAGGAGAACGTTCTCCCTTGGTCTTCTCAAGGATCCTCTCCCTGAACAATGCATCGCCATAGGTAATGGGTACATCGGAAAGCAGGATATCATCAGCTTGAGATGCTGCAAGGTTCGAACACACCATCCAAATTAAAAAGGTCATAACCAGCAACTTCTTGACGGTCTTCACGGTTTCCTCCACGTATGCATTACTGTAAAGCAAAGAGATCGAAAACACAATCTCATGCTACTTTTTTAAAAACGCTGTTGCTTTTTTCAAAGGGATTTGGTAGCATGAATCTCGCTACTGCCGGCGTGGTGAAATTGGTAGACACGATAGACTCAAAATCTATTGAGCGCAAGCTTGTATCGGTTCAAGTCCGATCGCCGGTAATAATATTTGGAGTTAATTCCTTTACTTAAAACAAGGTGCTTATGTACACTGATGTACAACTGTACATTTTGTACATAAAATTTTTTATACTTTACTTATTTGTTGCAGTAATAAATTTATGAGAAACACCAAAGATTATAATCTGTATACTCCAGTGTATACAGATTTTTTTTGGCTCAAGGGAAAAATCTGTGGGATTGGAAAATATGAGAAAAACTGGAAGGAATCTGCAAACATAGAAAATGGGCAATCCATCTGTTAGTATTGAGTTAACCAAAAACCAAGCTAACAAGGACGGATGCCCATGAACCAGTATACCAATACCATCCTACATATTCCAGAGTTCGCATTGCATCACAATTATTCTAACCGAAAAAAAAGTTTTCCTCACAATAGGAATCTAACCGAAACCAATTGCTAAGTACCATCGCGACTCAGCGCCAGAAGTGTCCGTATCGCATGGTCCAACCCTTTCTTCAGTTCTATCATATCATACGCTTCCCTGCGCTGCCTGGCCACATCCTTCTGGTCCTCGCTCAGCCTCGGGTCCTTCAGCAACCGTGCATAGGGAGTCTCGGGGGCATCATAGACCTTGTGGCTTTTCCCCTCGACCCGCTGTTTCGACACGAGCCTCACACACGGATAGAAATAATTGCGCAATGGGCAGAGATGACGGTAGACATCCTGCAGTGCCCCAAGCATCTCATCCCCCTCGTACCGGTGGTAGCCGATCACCTTGCGCACCGAGTGGTAGTT
>JBFWKK010000043.1:0-22663 GCA_050252715.1 Sphaerochaeta sp.
ACTGCAGCATTACTCACATTCTCCCTGATGCTGTTTGAAATCTTTAGGCAACCCTACATGTTCTCCCTCAGTAGTGCCTTCATGCTCCTCTTGAATTTCCTCTCTTGGCAGAGAAGGGAGTTGCTTCTGGATATGCTTACTCGAATTCCCAGCAATCAAGCATTCCAGAAATCGCTCACTCACGTTGTTGATGGCAGGCGGGAGAAGACCGTGCTCTTGCTGGATATTGAGAATTTTCGCTTACTCAATGAGCGATATGGTGAAGAGGGAGGGGATACCATCCTCCAGTCTTTTTCGCGATTCCTCACGAATACCTTTCCGTATGCTATGGTGTTCCGCATGGGTGGGAATCGATTCACCTTGATTTTTGATCGGTTGACGCATAATGAGATTGTCAGGGAAGTGAACAAGATCAAGGAGAACATTGCAAATGGGTGTCTCATTGGAGAAGCACAGGTCTCGTTCCATGTGAATATTGCCATTGTAGAGCTGCCCTTGAAGAAACAGACAAGCGAAGAGGTGCTTGATTCACTGAACTTTACCATGGCGGAGATCAAGGAGAAGCGGCGTCAGCCGGTCATCATCTTCAACCAGAAACTTATCGGGGTGCGACAACGACGGCTCGATGTACTTTCAACACTACGCAGGGCATTGGTGTCCCAAGATATGATACGAGTCTACTTCCAGCCCATCATGGATATCCGCAATAATGCAATCTTTGCAGCTGAGGCATTGATGCGGTTGGAGGATAAGCAACTGGGTATTATATCACCTGGAGAGTTCATTCCCCTTGCTGAGCAGGCAGGCTTGATCAGCATGGTGACTGAAATCATGCTGAGAAAGGTATCGGCCTTCCTCTTGGAGCATCCCTCTCTCACTACGATGCTGAGTCACATCTCAATCAATATTTCAGCCGAGGATCTGGCAAGCGGGGATGTCGCTTGTCGTTTACTGGACATATTGAGCCAATCAGGGCTCGATGGGCGAAAGATTGGCTTTGAAGTTACTGAGTCAACACTACTTGCGACAAACCCCTTGGTGATGAAGTCCTGGGACGCTTTCAGCGCAATGGGAGTGCGATTCTTTCTCGATGACTTTGGAACAGGCTATGCAAACCTTGAATCTCTGGTATCCCTTCCTTTTGATACAGTGAAGATTGATCGTAGTGTTGTTTCCAACCAAAAGAATGACTATGAGTTGCTTCGCTTGATCTCCCGGATGCTGCAAAGTCTCAATACCGAGGTAGTTGCAGAGGGAGTGGAAACAGAGGAGCACCTACAGGTGATCAGACAAACCAATATTGCCTATGTGCAAGGCTACTACTTTACGAGGCCGCTTCCTCCCGATGCGTTCCTTACCTGGGTAGATAGGTTCCAGGGTTAATGCTCAGAGAGCCAGTCTGTAATACGCTTATGGATTGCATCGCGGATTGGCCTGATCCCTTCCAGCTTTTCCTCATCACTACCGGTTATCGCACTTGGATCGGGGAACCCCCAATGCATGCGTTCACTCTTGCCTGGGAATATGGGACATCGTTCGGCGTTGCTTTCGTCACATACCGTTACCACGTAGTCGAATGCCTCTTTTCTTGCAATGTACTGTTGGGCGGATTTTGCATAGTGTCCTTCCATGGAGATTCCAATTTCCTCCATCGCCTGGACAACGAGGGGGTTCAGCTTCCCCTCTTCAATGCCGCTGGAGTGGGCATCGTACCGATCCCTGGCATAGTGTTTTACAAAGGCTTCACACATCTGGCTTCTTGCTGAGTTGTGAATGCAGACAAACATGATACGTTCTTTCATGACTAGTTACTCCTTTCTTGGTGGTACTGCACAGTGAAGCATCTCAAGCACACAGGTCATTTTCAAAATGCAATTGACCCTGGTCCCCTCGCGTTCCATGGATATGACTCCCAGTTGGTTCAACAGTGAGAGATGTTTTGATGTTGCAGACTTATGCATTCCCAGCTGCTCCGCAAGTTCACATACACAGTACGAACGATTATGGAGTGCCTCGATAATGGCAAGGCGCATGGGATTTCCCAGCGTCTTGAATAGTTTTGCAGCCTCTTCAAACTGTCCCGCATCATACATTTTCATGCGTATAATGTTGCAAAAAGTGGAAACTTTGTCAATGAACTTGGTTGACACAATACAAATAGTTTCCAATAATGGAAACATAGGAGTTATACACATGGTAATTCAGATACTCGGGACAGGATGTCCCAAATGCAAGTCATTGGAAGCAAATGCTGTCAAAGCAGTCGAAGAGGGAAACATCGCTGCAACGATCGTGAAGGTAACTGACCTCGATGAAATCATGGATATGGGTGTCATGATGACCCCGGCCCTCGCCATCGATGGGGACGTAAAGAGTATGGGAAAGGTATTGAACAAAGATCAGGTGCTTTCCCTGATCAAGGAGCAGCTCTAATGTTCCAGACAAATCCGGGAGGCTGCTGATGGCAATGAAACAACTCACGCCAAACAAGAAACTTCTGCTCATTGGGGGAATCTTTCTCGCTGTATTCTTTACGCCCTTCACCCATCCGCGTGTCGCAGGAGCAATCCAGGAAGCATTTCTCATGCTTGCAGATTATGCCCATGAACATGTGCTGCTGTGTGTGGTTCCTGCCATGTTTATTGCAGGGGCAGTGGTAGTATTCCTGAACCAGCAAGCGGTCATGAAATACCTGGGACCCTCAGCCAAGAAGATGGTTGCATACACGGTTGCTTCTGTTTCAGGGGCAATTTTGGCTGTCTGTTCCTGTACGGTGTTACCCCTTTTCAAGGGTATTTACAAGAAAGGGGCAGGCTTGGGCCCAGCTGTTTCTTTCCTCTATAGTGGACCTTCGATCAATATTCTGGCGATCATCCTATCCTACAAAGTGTTTGGGTGGAAGATTGGGCTGACAAGGATGGTGCTAGCCATTATTTTTGCCTTCATCATAGGTTTGACCATGCACCTGATATTCCACAAGGAGGATGAGAAACGGCTATCTGATGAGCGGCTCTTCAGAGATATGGGAGGAAAAGAATCCCGTTCGCTTCTACAGATGTCAATCTTCATGGCATCAATGATTGGAATCCTGGTATTCCTGAATTGGGCACCTAGTCAGGGATCAAGTACTCTGTGGGATCTGATCTACCGATTGAAGTATTGGATCAGTGGTGCTTTTGCCCTACTCTTGGCATACTCCCTCATTCGTTGGTTCACCAAGGAAGAGTTAGTTGAGTGGGGAGGGGCAACCAGGGATTTTGCTCTTCAGATTCTTCCCCTGCTCTTTGGTGGTGTTATGGTTGCAGGATTCCTGCTGGGTAGAGTGGGAGAGCAAGCGCTGATCCCCTCAGCTTGGGTAGCCTCCTTGGTTGGGGGAAACTCACTGCTTTCCAACTTCTTTGCTTCCATCTCGGGAGCTTTCATGTACTTTGCAACTCTCACGGAGATTCCCATCGTACAGGGCCTTATTGGTTCTGGTATGGGACAAGGCCCCGCTTTGGCCCTGCTTCTAGCTGGTCCGAGTCTCTCCCTTCCTTCCATGTTGGTCATCAGCGGAGAGTTGGGATTGAAGAAAACCGTAGTCTATATTGTTCTGGTGGTTATTCTCTCCACCTTTGCTGGATACTTCTTCGGGTTATTGGCCTAAGATTGCACACACAAATCTTAGACAACCGCCGCTTTTTCAGCGGCGGTTGTTCTCTCTTGCTTTCAGAAACCTGTTGGAAAAACAACAGAACATACTATGACCATAAAAAGTAGTGTATAAATGTATATAAAAAATACAATTGCCATTTGTCACAGCAGTACCTGGTGCCTGATTTGTGATACCTCCAACTAATATTCTAATACATAAATAGTTATAGACTTGTGTCAGATTTTTTTTCACTGACAGGTGTCAAAACGTCACACTATAATGCACAACATATGTCATTGACATATGTTATAAGTCTATGCAATGTAAAGAAAAATAAGAAATATTTTCATTGACAGCCAATTTTTCATGTGATTTACTGAAGCGGAAATTTAAAACAGATTTGCATTGGATAAGGTTACAAATAAAAACATCCAGCATTGAGAGCTCTGAAACGAAGCGTTTAGCTTCTGCTCAATTGAAAATTTCTTTGGAGGGAACACATGAAGGAAAAAACGAATTTATCAGTAGGTGTCGATCTAGGTACCTCAAACCTTCTCATTTATGTTGAAGGTCAAGGTACGCTTTTCAACGAGCCTTCGATCATTGCAATTGACAAGGCAACTGGTAATGTAGTCTCGGTTGGGTATGAAGCTGCAAAACTGGATGGCAAGACCCATAGCAAGGTTGAAGTTGCCAGACCATTGCAGGGTGGAGTGATCTCGGATATTCAACTGATCCGTGAGATTCTCCTGTTTACCTTGGACAAGATCTTTCTCTCAAACCTGGATTCCATCAGCAAGTTACTCATCTGCATCCCCTCAGAGATAACCAATACCGAGAAGGAAGCAATTGTGGAACTCGGTCATGGTCTTGGTATCCAGAACACGGAAATTGAAGAAGAGATAAAAGCTGGTGCGCTTGGTTCTGGAATGGATATTTTTGCACCGAGAGGGCATATGGTCATCGATATCGGGGGAGGAACCACGGACTTTGGTATTCTATCCCTAGGAGAGGTGGTGCTCTCCAAGTCGATCAAGATTGCAGGTGACTACTTTGACCGGCAAATCATCGATTATGTGAAAACAACCCATAAACTGGAAATAGGAAACCAGACAGCAGAGCGCATCAAGATTGCGCTTGCCTCCCTCACTGGTCCCTTCCCAATGGACGAGGATGGCAATGCCCTTCAGGCAGAGGCTATGGGAAGAGACTTGGTGAGTGGGCTCCCCCGACAGATCATTCTCAAACCAGAGGAAATTCGTGAAGTGTTGCTCAACTGCTTTGATCCAATCAAATCCATTCTGCTTGCTACCTTGGAGGAGACACCTCCTGAGCTGGCCGGGGATCTGGTGGATTCCGGAATACTCTTGACCGGTGGATGCTCCCAAATACCAGGGATCAAGGAGTATTTTACCGACATTGCCAAGATCCCGGTATACCTCTCGGAGGTGCCGTTGACTGCGGTGATTGATGGATGCAAGAAGATGCTCAAAATGACAAATCGGCATTTTTATAGTGAAGTATAGGAAGGATAAGAGTATGAGTGCAGCAGTAGTACATGACAAACTGGGATTGGGAATAGATCTCGGAACGGCAAACTTATTGGTTTTCCTCGAGAAAAAGGGAATCATCTTCAACGAACCTTCTGTAATTGCGTTTGACAGAGAGTCTGGAAAGATTGTGGCAGCAGGAGAGGATGCCCATAAGATGCTCGGCAAGGTTCACTCCAAAATTGCAGTGGTCAAGCCACTAAGGAATGGAGTCATTTCAGATATGCGTGCAGCAAAGGCATTGCTGACCTACGTCCTCGGTAAGATTGAAAATCTGACTGAGAAGGATCTCTCCAAGACCACGTGTGTAATTTGTTGTCCTTCAGAAGTAACAAAGATTGAGCGGGATGTCATGACCGATCTTGCAACCAAGATGAAGATAACCGATGTATTCATCGAGGAGGAGATCAAGTCAGGGGCTCTTGGATCAGGGGTAGATATCTTCAAGTCGAAAGGCGTAATGGTCGTGGATATCGGAGGAGGGACCACCGACGTAGGAATTATCTCCTTTGGTGATATAGTGCTCTCTCGTACCATTCGCAAAGCGGGAAGCTTCATGGATGATGAGATCTCGAAATATGTGAAGAAGACGCAGAGTGTGGAGATTGGGGAACTTACCTCGGAGAAAATGAAGATGGAGCTGGGCGATCTGCATGTTGATGCGAAGAACGTAGTAAACCGATATGCAGGAAGGGATATGGTGAAAGGTATTCCCAAGTGGGTCATGCTCTCGACCCAGGAAGTCCAATCGGTCTTGATCCCTGTCTTTGACGAGATTGTGAAACTGATAACCGGAGTGTTGAAAGATACCCCACCGGAGCTCTCTGCCGATATATACAAGCATGGGATTCTCCTTACCGGTGGATGTTCCCTGGTACGTGGAATTGAGGAGTATATACAGCAGCGGATCCAGGTTCCCGTAAAGGTAGTCCAGAATCCACTTACCTGTGTTGCAGAAGGTACGAAGTACTTATTGAAGAATCGCGGAGATTATCTCGTAAATCCGCTTCAACTGTAGGAGATTTTCATCATGGCAATCACCATTCGAAAACAAGAGAAAGAAGCTAAAAGCACGATGGGGAAAAATATCGGGATAGACTTGGGTACTGCAAACATTCTCGTCTATGTGGAAGGAGAAGGAATCATCACCAATGAGCCTTCAGTCATTGCATTCGACTATGAGACCAACGAGGTCCTTGCAACGGGAACCATGGCAGCGAACATGATCGGCAAGGGACATCATGGTATAAAGATTGTCAGTCCGTTGAATCAGGGTGTCATCTCGGATATTGAGGCAACCAAGAAGCTCATTGAGATCTCCCTGCACAAGATTGAGAACATCAACATTGACATCAAGGAGTCAACCTTGCTGCTCTGCTGTCCCTCCGAAGTCACCCAACTTGAGCGTGACTCCTTCATGGACTTGGGAAACAAGCTGGGGGTAAAGGATGTGTTCATCGAGCAGGAAGTCAAGGCAGGAGCCATTGGGTCAGGTTTGGATATTTTCAGCAGCAATGGCTCCATGATCATTGATATTGGTGGAGGATCGACTGACATCGGGGTACTCTCCCTTGGGGATATTGTCGTATCAGAGTCGAACAGAATTGCTGGAAACTACTTCGATAGTGAAATAATGGACCATATGCAGTACAAACATGGGCTCTTGATCGGGAAAAAGACCGCCGAGAGAATAAAGATGGAAATTGGTTCCCTGCGTCAGAAGATCAAGGAGCCCAAGGAGACGTGGGCAAGTGGACGGGATGTCGTCACCGGTCTTCCCAAGAAGATTACGGTCAGTGAGAGTGAAATCCGTGATGTCCTGGTCAAACCATTTGAATCAATCGCGACCATGGTTTTGAAAGTATTGCAGAGTACACCGGCAGAACTCTCCTCGGATATTATTGTCAATGGTATCTATGTCAGTGGTGGTGGAGCTATGATAGATGGTGTCGATGAGTTCCTGCATGAGCGTGTTGGCATGGATTTCCACATCTCAAAGCGGCCTATGACGGCAGTGGTTGATGGAACCAAGCTTTTGTTGAAGAACCGCGGCAGTTATTTTGTAAAACCGACAGATTGAGCAATAGAGCATTCATAAACCTTTCTTCCCAAACAAGGGAAGAAAGGTTCCCTTGTTAATTTGGAGAGAAGAACCTATGAAAACCATTCAGCACCATTGCATGATACTGGGGAGTATCGGCTTGTTACCCTTTTTTGCGGGCCTCTTCTTGGATTGGTTGCCTCTACAGCTTTTTGGCATTACGCTGATCCTCCTAGGCTCTGTGTGCCTGATCTTCTTTCCCTACGAACCTTGGAAGAGTACCAGCAAAACCCTCAAGAAGTGGTTGAAAAACAATCAAAGCGATCTCGAGAACTTGTTCTGTCTCTATATTTCCATCCAGGTGCTTGGGGTATTCCAGTCTTGCGTTGAGCGTCAGGAGCTGGAAGAGGTGTATGAACGGTGTGCAAAAGAGCTGAAGGAGTATTTTGGCAGCTCCAACATACAAAGGATGACACACCGTGAATTTGCGGTGCTGAGACACTTCCCCTCTATGCGTAGCGAGGAGGAGGGTGAGAGGCGTGAGTATCAGGAGATTGTCTGCCAAACAGTGGTGCAGCGGCTGCAAGCTTGTCTGGTATCCCATCGACTACGTGGATTGCCCCCACTCTCAATTACGGTAGGTTCAGCTGCCTCAGGATTGCGATATCGTGTGGAGCGTTTGGAGCATCTTGTGGATCTTGCGTTCGTTACGAATGAGGAGGCCAAGAAAAGGAACAGGACATGGTTGGTTGCTGATGCAGTGATCAGGGCAAGGAAACTGGATATTGATGAGTGCAAGCAAGGGTTCCTATCAGAGGACTGGGAGTCTGAGTTCAATCCGTTTTTCCAGCCGATCATCGATCCCAAATCAGGTATGGTACTAGGGGCTGAAAGTCTTGCACAATGGCAACTGGGAGGGTTTCGATTACTCAGTGCCCAGGTATTCAAGGATGTAGCCACAGAGTTGAACCATATGAGCAAGATTGACTACATCATTATCGGCAAAACGTTCCAGATCATCCGATCAATGATGCTCAACCGACAGATACCTTATTCTTTCGAGATTGTGCTTAATATAAGCAATGAGAGTCTAAAAAAAGGATTTGCACGGCGTATGCTGTTCCTTGCAGAACAGCATGGGTTGCAACCCTCCCAGATCTCCTTTGATGTCAAGGATACCGCACTCTCAGTGCCGGATGCACTACGGGAGATCAGGGAGCTGCGAGCGATCGGGTTCAAGATCTCCCTCGACATATTTACTGAAACTGCTTTTGACCTGCAATCCTTTGTTCGTGCCGATTTTGACAGCATCAAGTTGAATTTTGTGGCATGCACCCCCTTGCTGCAGCAGGTGTTCCTATCCTTGAAGATAGCCGCTGAAGAGAAGGGTGTTGTTGTGCTTGCAAAGGGTATCGAGAGCAAGGAACTCCTTGATGCAGCAATCTCCCTGCAATGCAAGGCAGTACAAGGCAACTATTTTACCTTGCCTATTCCAGAGGCAACGTTCCAGGTATTCATGCAGAAATACCAAGAGGGGCTTTACCTCGATTCATCCTTGGGTTAGTTCTTTGATTGAGGAAGTTGCTACTCCTTTCGCATCATGGGTCGTTGCATCAGTGAAGGAGTAGCAATTCCTCTTGTACTTTCTGTCATGATTGGGTGTATGCCTCTTGTGAGAGAATATCCCATTTTCGATCCATATCCTGCATGAGGGCAATCTGGTTTCTTGCACGGTCCAGATTATGTTGCTCATGTTCAGTGTGGTAGTAGGTGTCCCCATTGAGGAAGTCGGTAAGAAATCTAACTGCCATGATCTGTGTGGTGGTTCTTCCTGACTCTACCACAAGGGATTGCTCCAGGGGGGTAAGAAATGTTGCTTTTGAGAAATACCCATCCAAAAGTGCCTTATGAAGAGCTGCATTACATGCTACCAAGGTAAGATCTGTGGCATCTTCTTCGGCTGTGGTGGTAGCTGTTCTGATCATATCTCCGGTATCGAAGAGCGAGGTTCCCGGCATGACGGTATCTAGATCTATGATACAGAGCGCTTCTCTGCCATCTTGACTGAAGAGGACATTGTTCATTTTTGTATCATTGTGGGTGACCCGCACGGGAAGGCTGCCATCCTGGAGCTTGTCCCAGAGTATGCATCCCCGGATCTTGTTCTCCATAAGAAAGTCCAATTCCGTCTTTACCAAGTTCAGCCGTCCCTGGTAGTTTACCTGGATTGCGTCTTGCAACTGGGTGTAGCGATGGCCCATGTCATGGAAGTGGGGTATGGTCTCGTACAGCTGACTTCCATCGAAGTCGGCAAGTTGCAATTGGAAGTTCCCAATTGCCTCGCCGAGAAGAAAGGCTTGACGTTCATTCTCGATGGTTTTGAACGTTTTTACCATGTCAATGTAGCGGTAGGTTCGCCAGTATGCACCCTTTTCATCCACATATACAGTGTCTCCTGCACGGGTAGGTATCACCCGCAAACAACGCTGTTCAACATCTTGATACTGACCAATGAGTTTTGAGCGGATATGGTTGGTCACCAGGCTGATATTATTCATCAGTTGTACTGGTTGCTTGAATACTTCTGTATTGATTTTTTGATGGGTATATTTTTTTATGGTTCCTTGGTCGTTGAATGTAGAGAAATAGGTTGAGTTGATGTGGCCTTCCTTGTTTATTTCAAGTGAGGTCAACGTGCCCTCTATTGCAAAGTTGGAGATTACTTGATGGATGTGTTGTTCAGATATGCTCATATGACTTCCTCTGTAGTATGATTACCTAGTATGAGTATACATCTGTTCGATGGTTTGGATTTGTCTAAAAACACATAGTGTTTGTCAAAAAAAATATTCTTTAGTATACTGCCATCATGAAAAAAAGGCTTGATGGATTCTCCCTCTCCCCCATGAAGATTGAGCTTGATGTGAGTCATTTTGTGACCTTTCACTATTTTGAATACCCTCACAAGTTTATCTTCAAGGGCGAGCGACACAACTTTTGGGAGTTGCTGTATGTGGACAAGGGGGTGGTATTTGCTGGAACCGACCGGGAGAGGTATCAACTGCAGCAGGGACAGATAATCTTCCACAAGCCAAATGAGTTTCATAGTGTGGAGTGCAATGGGATCATCTCTCCCTGTCTGGTGGTGATCTCCTTTGTCTGCAATTCCCCAAGTATGAACTATTTTGAAAACAAGGTGTTGCGAATTACCCAACGGACCAAGAGCCTGATGTCCATCATCATCAATGAAGCGAAGAAGAACTTCCAGACAAATGTATCAGACCCGTTTTATACCAAGTTGGAATTACGTGACAACCGGCCATTTGGGAGCGAGCAATTGATCAAGAACTATTTTGAGGCATTCCTTCTGGAGTTGATCATTCAGAACTCCCAGAATGAGAAAGAAGGAACCTTGCTCAACACCACCCAGGTGGAGGACAGGCGTTTCCGTTTTGAAATGGCAAACTCCTTCATGCAGCATAATCTTGCTGAGAACCTCAGTCTGTCTGATATCTGCAACCACTGCTCAATGAGCAGCTCCCTTGCCCAGCAGATCTTCAAGCATGAGACAGGTAACAGTGTCATGCGGTGGTATGCCCGGTTGAGGATCGAGAAAGCAAAACAGCTGATCAGGGAAGGGAAGGGGAACATGACCACCATCGCCTACCAGCTTGGCTATAGTTCCATCCACCACTTCTCCAAACAGTTTTCCAAGGTTGATGGAATGAGTCCTACGGAATATGCCAAGTCCATCACCAGCTTGCTGAATACGGATCTTGGACTCTTGTAACGAGTCTGCTCTAGGTGACTATCGATTATTTGTATTGTATGATGGTCTTAATAAAAGCCTTATGCGTATGGTTGGAGATGGATATGTGGAAAAAACGGTTGTCAGTTCTTGTTGTGTTGTTGGTACTTCTGGAAGCCTTCATGGCTGCCAGTGCTTTGACTGAACCCTCTATGCTGACACGGTTGTTCAGCGATGAACCTGCAAGTCTCAAATATACCCAGCAGTTTGAGGCAGCAGTACCGCCCTCATCTATGCAACAGCTTATCAGCCAATTAACTGATCAACTTGGTGCTTTCAAGAAAGTAGATGGATCGAAGAATCCGTATACTATTGTTCTGGAACATGGGGCAATTACGGCATACATCAGTTTGGATGGACAGGGCAGGGTTGCCGGTCTCCAGTTTACAGAAATCATCGATACACGTGACTCCCTCGCCGATGCCGTAAAGAAGATAACCTCCTTGGATGGAGAAAGCTCCGTATTGATTTGTAAGAATGGAGAGATTCTCGTGGACCACCAAGGGGATACACCCCTTGCAGTAGGCTCTTCTTTCAAGCTTGGGATTCTTGCAGCTGTTCAGGATGCTGTCTCTCAAGGGCGACTGCAATGGTCAGAGAGTGTGCCATTACGTGCATCCTTGAAGAGTCTTCCCACAGGCATCCTGCAGGACTGGCCGGAGGGTACCCAGGTAACTATTGAGACGCTTGCTGCGCTCATGATCTCCCTCAGTGATAATACCGCTACTGATATGCTTCTCTCCCTAGTAGGAAGAAAGCAAACCGAACGCTATCTGATGCACAGCATCCCCGTCCTCTCAACTGGTGATATGTTCCGTCTTAAGAATCCTGAAAACAAGGAGCTCTTACATCGATACCGAAGTGGTTCTGAACAGGAAAGGCGTATGATACTCAGGGAACTACAAGAAAGACCCCTTCCCGACGTGGGACTCTTCTCTGCAGATCCTGTAGCTCCTGATATAGAGTGGTTCATGACGGCATCTGAGCTTGCCGATCTGGTGGAACGAGTCCAGCATCTTGATTTGATGACTATAAATCCCGGGCTTGCAACCAAGGAGAGGTGGGCCCGTGTAGCATACAAAGGGGGAAGTGAGCCCGGAGTAATCAATCTGACCACGTTCCTTATTGATGCGCAAGGAAACCACTATACCGTAGTGGTTACGGTGAACAACCCGGAAAAAGCGCTTGACGAGATGGCGATCATGGAAACATATCAAACAATGCTGAACGTCCTGTAGGAAAGATCGTTGTGTGGCAATATGCAAAAAAGCCGTTGCTTTCGCAACGACTTCTTCAGTGGAGGTAAGGGGAATTGAACCCCTGACCTTTTGAATGCCATTCAAACGCTCTAGCCAACTGAGCTACACCCCCAAGGCAATAACAGAAAGTATCATACGAATTGGTCAGCAATAAGTCAAGTACGTCCAGTAACTTTTCTCCCTGCTCCATGTATCGGTTGACCTTTCTTTTGTAAAAGGGTATAAAATCTTATTATAAAACTAGTTAATGTTGATGATGAAATAAGGGGTGTACCAGATGGAGGCGATACGGAAACTGAGGGAAGTAGGGCTTTCAATCCTTCCTGTTCTCGTACTTGTAACGCTTTTCCATTGGTTTGTCGCTCCATTTCCCGATGGGATGCTTTCAGCATTTCTTATCGGAGGAGTGCTGATCATTCTTGGGCTCTCCCTCTTCCTCCTTGGAACTGATATTGGTCTTGTACCCATCGGGGAGCGAATTGGCTCGGCTGTCACCCGTAAGAAACGTCTCTCACTTCTCATGTTCACCGCTTTTGTTGTGGGCATGGCAGTTGTATTTGCAGAGCCCAATATCAGCATATTGGTGGAGCAGCTCTCCTTTGTCGCGCCCTCACTTTCTCCACTGTCGTTGGTGTTCTCCATTGCTCTCGGCGTTGGCTTTTTTCTGATGCTTGCGATGGTGCGGGTAGTGTTGCATATTTCACTGAAATGGGTGTACGCAGTGAGCTACATGGTCTTGCTCCTGCTCACATTGTTCAGCGATCCTGCAATGTTGGGCATTGCCTTTGACAGTGGAGGAGCTGCAACCGGTCCCTTGGCAGTACCGTTTATCATGGCCCTTGGGGTTGGTATTGCGCATGTCCAGAAACAGCAGCGGGATGCAGATAATTTTGGCTATGTATCTTTAGCGCTCATCGGACCAACAATGGCTCTTCTCTTGCTCTCACTCATAGGTGGAGAGAGCCAGTTGGGAGGGGGCGCAGCCCAGGAAGCACCCCAACTTAGAACGTTTATCTCCCTTGTATATCCCAGTACCCAGCAAGTGCTCTCTTCCTTGGTCCCGCTGGTGCTTGTATGCATTCTCTATCAGATTGTGCTCGTACGCATGCCTATAAGACAACTGCTTCGTATGGCCTTCGGCCTGGTCTATGCGAGTATCGGCCTGATCCTTTTCTTTATAGGAGTCAATGGAGGGTTTATTCCTGCTGGGTACCAAATCGGCTTTCAAATCGGACAACTAAACAAGCAATTTCTTCTATTGGCAGGTTTTGTATTGGGTGCTGTGACTGTGCTCAGTGAGCCGTCGGTTGCCGTACTTATTGACCAAGTCAATGAGATTACCCAGGGACACCTGCGCAAACGGGTTATGCTCTCTGCCTTGGCCATCGGGGTAGGTGTCAGTGGATTTCTCGCGATGTTTCGCATCATCCACAGTCTTCCTATCTGGTATTTTCTGGTTCCTGTCTATGGGATAGCGGTATTCTTTTCGTTTCGGGTACCGGATTTGTTTGTGGGACTCTCCTTTGACAGTGGAAGTGTCAGCTCCGGGCCATTGGCCTCAACATTCATCTTGAGCTTTGCCATTGGAGCCTCTGCCTCTGTGGGAGGAGATGCAGTTCGTGATGCATTTGGGATCATAATCTTTGTCTCCATGACACCGGTGGTGGTTGTCCAGATGTTGGGCTTGTTCTACAAACGAAAACAGGGCAAGCTGAAGAGGGGAGGGCATGCGCAATGAGTAGCCTATTGCTGGCAATCGTGGAAGAGGGAAAAGCCGATGTACTGATGCAACTGGCAAAGCAGTCCGGCAGCAGTGGGGGCACCATCCTCAGAGGACGGGGTACTGCCTCCTCCTCGTTGCTCTGCCTTCTTGGACTGGGAGATTCTGAGAAAGAGATTCTCCTTACCTTGGTCGATGATGCTGTAAAGAGCGCTGTCTGGGACAGCCTCTCCCATGCTCCCCATACCAAGGGTTTGCTTGCGGCCATGCCTGCCAGTCGTGAAGGGAGTCCTGACGTGAGTGCCGATCTTACGTGGGATCTCCTTCAAGTCATCTCTCCGGGTGGGTACTCCGACGATATCATGGCTGCTGCCCGCAAGGCCGGTGCCGGCGGGGGAACCATTGTTGAAGGACGAGGAACCGCTACCAGCGATGATATTGCTTTCTTCTCGGCGGACTTGGTACCGGAGAGGGAACTGCTCTTGATGTTGCTCAAGCGTGAGCAAACTGGAAAGGTCCTTGCCTCCATTGAGAGACTTCCCTGCTTGCAGGAATCAGGGGCAGCTATTGCCTTTAGTGTTCCTGTACAAGAGGTTGTCTCACTCAGATAATGAGGGTTTCCTCTATACATACGTCTTCTGAAACACTACTATGCGAAATACAAAGAAAGGTTCACTATCTCAAACTTTGTGTTAATATAATAACATTTTGTTAAAAAATACAATTATCTGTTACTAAAGTATTGCATAATCTGTAAAAATTAAGTACCGTACTGATACTTTAGAGAAGATAACGGATAAAAGTCCGGTTAGGAGAACCCTCGATGGAAAAAAAGATTAAAGTTGCCGTAATGGGTGCCACTGGTGCAGTTGGACAGGTTTTTATGTGGATGCTTGCAGACCACCCCTGGTTTGAGCTTACCTATGCAACAGCATCAGCTTCCCGTGTCGGCCTTAAATATGCTTCCACCGTGCACTGGGTTATGCCTTTTGAGATGCCGCAGAAGATCAGGGATGTGGAAGTCAAGGAGTTCAATATCGAGGCAATGCAGGAAGCAGGAGTGAAGATTGTCTTTTCAGCCCTTCCCGCAGAAGTTGCCAGTGAAGCTGAACCACAGCTGAGAGACAATGGCTTCTACGTATTTTCCAATGCTGCTTCCATGCGGTATGACCCGAATGTGCCCATTCTCATCCCGGAGACCAATCTTGATCAACTTGACCTTGTCAAGGCACAGGGCTACCCGCAGAAGGGTTTTGTGGTGACCAATGCAAACTGTGTTACCACGGGTCTTGCGATGGCACTTGCACCGCTTACCAAGTATGGTATCAAGAATATCACCCTGCATAGTTACCAAAGTGTTAGTGGTGCCGGTTACCCCGGTCTCTCCTCCTTTGACATTACGGACAACTGTATTCCGTTCATCAAGGGTGAGGAAGAGAAGATCGAAAAAGAGATCAAGAAAATCCTCTCGATCAACCCGGAAGTATACTGTTTTACTGTCCGCGTTCCCGTCATGTTCGGCCACTTGGAAGCAGTCTGGCTTGATCTGGAGCAGGATGTAGATATTGAGGACATCAAGAGGGATTGGGCTGAATTCAAGAATGTTCCTGATCTCCCTTCCACTGCAATGCAACCGGTTGAGTATGGAGAGGATCCAACCTTTCCGCAGCCAAAGTATGCGTTCTGGGGAAACCCCAGCGGTATGGTGGTCTATACCGGTCGCCTGAAGAAGAAAAATGGAAAGATTGGCTTCCTCCTGATGGTAAACAATATCGTCAAGGGTGCAGCCGGTGGTTCCATCCAGAACGCTGAAGCCTTTCTTAAGAAGTTCGGCCTCATCTAAACAGCCCATCATACACTCCAAGGACTCTCGTTCTCCTGTGAGAATTGAGAGTCCTTTTAGTGTGCTTGTCGAAGGAAGGCGGAACCTCTATTATGGATACTGAGGGAGCGTACATGCCTGAATATTGGGATCTGTATGATAGGGATCGTAAAGCGATTGGGAAAACCCATCAACGTGGATTGCCCTTGAAAGAAGGTGAGTACCACGTAGTGGTATCGGTGTGGACAGTAAATCAGGATAACCAGGTTTTGATTACCCTGAGATCAGGTCAAAAAAAACTATTTCCCGGTAGGTGGGAGAACACAGCTGGTTCGGTCAAACAGGGGGAAACCAGTCATGAGGCGGCAATTCGTGAGCTACGTGAGGAGACAGGTATTCACGCTTCACCCGATGAGGTTGCTTTTGTGGGAAGCGCTTTGAAGGTTGCCTCCTTTGTCGATATCTTTCTGGTAAAAAAGACAATTGACCCTCATTCCATACAGCTTCAGGTAGGAGAGACCACAGCCTATCGCTGGGTGTGCTATGAAGAGCTATTGGAACTGGATAGGCAAGGGCACCTTGCCTTTCCGCTCTTTGAACCCTTCAAGAAGGCATTTTCCCTGCTGTCTCATGCGTGAACTACGGTCGTAATACAGTCTTCCACCATCACATGGTACTTCTGGGAATTCCCCATCACATACCACGAACCTCGGTGAGGGCACCCCTCACAACCTAAGAGCAGAGAATCGCGTCGAAAGCACGATCTACTGATGAAAAGTGGTGGCTTGAACTGTTCATCCACCACGGTGGGCTTGAATGGCCAGTATTCCAGATTAGTCTCCCTTCGTTCAAACCAGAGATATCCTCCCACCAGATTGAGACCCAAGCTAAGAACTAGTTTCGCTGCCTCGCTGTTTGCGAGGTAGAGATAGATGTCAGAAAAACAGGGGTATTGGTGTTCCCTGAAATAGGGAATTTGGCCAATGTTGTTCAATCCAAACACTACCGAATCCCGTATGCCTTCCTCTTCCAGTTTTGCAATGACCTGATCGAGGTCAGCGAAGAACTGATCCTCCAGGAACATCACGGGACTGAGGGGAAGATAGTACCTATCCTTGTAAAGGAAAAGCTGCGTACTCAGCGGTTGCTCGGATTCAAGAAGCCTGGAGAGATCGAGGTAGGGTAGTTTTTGCACTGCCACCAAGCGTGATCGGGGAGGCAACTCCTGCATGGCAATCTTCTGGGGTATCTCCTCTCTCTCCAAATTCTTCGTGAGGCTTTGCGCGAGAGAGCGGTCAAGCAACTCATACCAGTCACGTCTGATTGCCTTCAATGCCGAGAGGGGAAGGAACAACTGATCAAGGGGGTGGGAAGTTCTGTTGATGAGACTGATGGCCCCCAAACCAAGATATGAGGTATCGCTTTGGCTGAAGATGGATGTGAGGTTTGCCTCTGTATCCTGAATCTTCTTTGCCTTGCTCATGGGTACATCGTAGGTGGCTTCTCCGTAGGATGATTTGATGTTCATCGATCCATCCTCCAACGTGAATGTCATATCCAAGGGATGTTTGCTTGTTGCAAGCGCCTCGCTGAGCAGAGCAGGATTCTGGTCATGCCTGCTGATCAGGTAGCAGTATTCCCCGCTCTTGGGACGAGGCACGCCCGGTGGAAGTGCGACGGCTACCGTCTCTCCCTTGTAGGCCTCGGTAATGCTTCTCCCTCCCTGGTCGATGAGGGTTGTAATGCCGAATTTCACCGTGTCCACTGGCTGACTCTTGCTTTTGATGAAGTACATCAATCCATCACGAAGGGAAAGATTGGTGAACAAGCTCACCAACACGGTATCACTTGTAACCAAGGTAATTCTTGCTGCCTTGACTCCACGATGGCCAGGATAGCTTGTACTGCCCAAGGTTGGAGCTTTCCTGATAGAGAAATCCTGCTTTTCTCGACCATAGGATGCAAGCCAGCCTGCACTCTGACGGCGGGAGAACACCACTGAGAGCGCTTCATCCAGGCTCTCCTGCTCATCGGTTCCATCGAGTACTGAACGATAGTAACGGGCAGCTAGTCCTGTATATGCAGGGCTTTTCATTCTTCCTTCAATTTTAAGACTTTCAATGCCCATATCCTTTAAATCCTTGGCAACTGCGCCAGCTTTCAGGTCACTCATGGAGAAGAACCAGCCATCCTTCACGCCCTGGGGTAGGGGGGATATTGCCTTTGGTACTGTGGGATCTTTTTCCACCGTGAAATAGTTCCTGCAGATTTGTGCACAAGCTCCTCGGTTGGCACTCCTGCCACACAGCTGCTCACTAGCGCTGCAGAGTCCTGAGAAGCTGTAGCAGAGAGCCCCATGGATGAATACCTTGAGCTCAACATCCCTGCATGCCTCACGGATCCGTCTAATCTCCTGGAGTGTCAGTTCCCGGGCGAGAACCACCCGTTCAAAGCCCAGCCTTACCAACTCCTGCACCCCCCTTACCGTATGGACTGCCAGCTGAGTGCTGCCATGCAGGGCAAGAGAATGTGCGTGTTCCTTGATGAGGTTCACCAATCCAAGGTCTTGGACGATGATTCCGTCACAGCCGATGAATGCGATATGGTTCAGGGTTTTGTATGCATCATTCAGTTCATCTTCCTCAATAAGGGTATTGACGGTCACATAGATTTTCTTTCCCTGTGAGAGCGCAAGTTGGCGGAGCTTAGAGAGCTCCTCGAAGGTAAAATTGGTTGCATGTGCTCGTGCTGAAAAACTTTTCAGCCCTAGGTATACGGCATCAGCTCCTCCATTGAAGGCAGCCAGTGCGGCTTGCAGGGATCCTGCAGGTAGTGCGAGTTCTGTCATGGCACTAAGGGTAGTAGTCCACCCCTTCTCTGTCAATCTGATGCCTTTCTCCGGTTTTGGAGCTCTTCAACGATAAGGCGGTGCCTGTCCTCTGTCAGGGGATAGAAGAGAATCGGGATAATACCAAGGAGACTTGCCAGGAATGGAAGAAGGGTTGTCAGGCCGTGAATCGTCCAAAGCGTTGTACTGCCCTGGATGCTGTTGGGAATATAGCCTGCCAGGGAGAGGGTGGAGGCGATAATGATTGAGGTGACTGCAGCAGTCAATTTTGCAAGAAACGTCTGACTGCTGAATATGGTCCCCTCACTTCTTTTCCCGGTTTTCAGTTCCCCATACTCTATGGTATCGGCAATCATGGCGGTTTGGATGACTTGTGGACTTGCCATTCCCAAGGAACTGATGCAGTTGAAGACCAACAATAATGCGAAATTATTCCATCCGGTAAGAAAGAATCCGAGGCTGCCTGCAGCAAAGATGGCATAGTAGATGATGCAAGCCCGCTTCTTCCCCCATTTGCTGGTGAGTAGTGGCACGGTAGCAATTCCAATCAATATGAATGGGATGTTGATTCCTGCCAACAGGGTGTAGAGTAGTTCATTCTGCAAATTGTACTTTGCATAGTAGATCAACATGGAGAGCTTTCCCGTCTGGGCAATGCCAGTAAATAAGCCGCTGAGAATGACAAGCAAGAGTGGTTTGTTTGAACGGAAAACCTTTGGAATTTCAGAGAATCTGGGCCGATTCTGTCCATCAGAGTGTACACGCTCTTTCACAAAGAGGAATGCGATAAGGAAGCAGAGGACAGTAAGCAATGCATAGCTCAGGCTTGTCATCTGGTACCCTCTCTCTGGTTTTCCTTCCACGGAGAAGAGCAGGATCAACGGCTGGGTAGCCAGAGTGGCCAATGCTATTGCAACGGTGGCAATGAAACGGGGATAGACCACAATGCTGCTTCGCTCCTTTGTATCCTCGCTTATGGTGCTGCTCATAGCCCAGAACGGGACATCGCTGGCAGTGTATATCATGCCAAAACTTATGTAAGTGAATGCTGCCCAGGCAATCTTCCCTCCAGGGGAGAAATCCGGTGCACTGAAAGCTGCGAATGCAAAGGGAACGAAAAGGATTGGGGTGAAAAGCAGGTAGGGACGGAATTTTCCCCACCGTGAACGGGTTCTATCGGCGATCATGCCCATCAATGGGTCGTTGACTGCATCCCACATCCTGGCAACGAGAAGAATGGCACCCGCTGCCGCGGGAAGGATCCCAAAGATGTCTGTATAGAAGAACAGCAGGAAGTTTGCCATGAGGTTGTAGAGCATGTTCTGCCCAAAGCAGCCAAACCCATAGGCAACCTTCTCCCGTTTCGGTATTGAGGATGATTCCATGAGAGAAAGTGTACCACGATACTGGTAGGTTGCAAGCTTCCCTTGTACTGTTGTCACAGGTAATAGTATACTAATTGTAGCCTGAGAGGAGGTCGCCAATGACTGACATACACGATGACAAGCACCCGGTTCTGGAAGTACAGAAAGGAACCATCATCTATGAGCAAGGTGCTTCCTGCTCAACGATGTTCCTGCTCAAGCGAGGAACGGTGGGTTTGTACCTGAACTATCATACACCACAGCAGTTCCAGCTTTTTGAAATTTCCAAACCCAATTCCAGTTTGGGAGAGATGGGTCTGTTTGAAAGGGAACCCCGCAACGCCACAGCAGTTGCCTTGACGGACTGTGAGTTGGTGGAAATTTCCCAAGAGAGTTTTCCACTCTTTATTGCATCTCACCCAGAGGCAACGAAACAGATAATCCTGGATTTGAGCCAGCGGTTCAAAATGGCAATCCAAGAGGTGAGAAACAGCCAACAGATTATTCTTGAAAGCCTGCAGGCGCTGAAGGAAGCAGAGGCGAACAAGAAGGATAGCCTCAGAGATCGTATCAAGCGAATTTCAGATTACCTCTTGGATATTCCTGAAGATGTGCCCCCTGAGCTCTATCTGAGCTTTAATTCTCGCTTCCACGGCACTATGTTCTAAAAGATAAAAATATTACAAAAACAATAGCCCATAATATTGCTAAAGATTGTAAAATCAGTACTATAGTGACTACACATTTCCTACATTTGTAGTGAATTGTGCATCCCTATTATGAAGGAGTAGTCCATGAACGTCGCAGATCTTACGCATTCTGGGCTCAAGCAGTGGATTCTGGATTTTGCAGAACTCACGACCCCTGATGAAATCGTCATTGCCGATGGTAGTGCCGCCCAGTACGACGAGTTAGTCGCACAGCAGATTGCTGGTGGCTACTGCGTACCACTGAACCCTGAGAAGAAGCCGGGTTGTATTGCTTACAACTCTGATCCTTCCGATGTTGCTCGTGTTGAGAATAGAACCTACATCGCAGCACAGTCGAAGGAGGCTGCAGGGCCCACCAACAACTGGATTGATCCAGCTCAATTGAAAGAGACTATGACCGGTCTCTACCGCGGTTGCATGAAGGGACGCACCCTCTATGTTATTCCTTTCTCCATGGGACCTGTTGGCTCCCCGATTGCCAAGATTGGTGTTGAGCTTACCGACAGCGCGTATGTTGTCATCAATATGATGATCATGACTCGCGTTGGAGCAAAGGTGCTTGAGGTATTGGGAACCGATGGTGAGTATGTTCCTTGTTACCACTCTGTGGGCAAGCCGCTTGCAGAAGGTGAGAGTGACAACGGCCAATGGCCTTGTGCTCCCATTGAGCAGAAGTACATCTCCCACTTCCCAGAAACCCGCGAGATCTGGTCCTATGGATCAGGGTACGGCGGGAATGCGTTGCTTGGCAAGAAGTGTCTCGCTCTCCGTATTGCCTCCGTTCTGGCTCACGATGAAGGCTGGCTTGCTGAGCATATGCTGATCCTCAAGATTACCAGCCCTGAAGGAAAGAGCAAGTTTGTCGCAGGTGCTTTCCCCTCTGCATGCGGAAAGACCAACCTGGCAATGCTTGTCCCAACCATCCCCGGATGGAAGGTCGAGACCGTCGGCGACGATATTGCATGGATGAAGTATGGTTCTGATGGACAGCTCTATGCCATCAACCCCGAGGCCGGATTCTTCGGTGTTGCTCCAGGAACCTCCGAGGATTCCAACTACAATGCTCTTGTCAGTGCTTCCAAGAACAGTATCTTCACCAACTGTGCCCTTACCGAGGACAATGATGTTTGGTGGGAAGGCATCGGCTATGATGCCCCTGGTACCTTGATCGACTGGCACGGGGACGAGTGGGTACAGGACAAGGGGAACAAGGAGCAGAAGACTGCTGCCCACCCCAATGCCCGTTTCACTGCTCCCGCCAGCCAGTGTCCGAGTATTGCAAGTGAATGGGAGGATCCAAGGGGTGTTCCCATCAGTGCGATTCTCTTTGGTGGAAGAAGAGCTCACACCATCCCTCTGGTACACCAGAGCCGCGACTGGAACCACGGTGTATTCCTCGGCTCCATCGTTGGATCTGAGATTACCGCAGCAGCTCTTGACCTCAAGGTTGGTTCCATCCGCCGCGATCCGTTTGCCATGCTTCCCTTCTGTGGATATCACATGGGAGACTACTTCCAGCACTGGATCAACGTTGGCAAGGCCGCTAAGGATGAGAGCAAGCTTCCTAAGATCTTCTACGTCAACTGGTTCCGCAAGACTGACGATGGCAAGTGGCTCTGGCCCGGTTTCGGAGAGAACAGCCGTGTCCTGAAGTGGGTCTATGAGGCCTGTGATGGAACTGCAAAGTCCATCGAGACTCCGATCGGCACCATGCCTACTTCTGATGCGATCGATCTTCCTAAGGGTGTGAGCGAAGAGGATATGAGAGAGCTTCTCTCAGTCGATGTAGAGGGTTGGCTCAAGGAGGTCGAAGACGTCCGCAGCAACCACTACCCGAAGTTTGGTGATCATCTGCCAAAGGAACTTTCTTCGTTCCTCGATCAGCTCGAGGCTAACTTGAAAGCTGC